>NZ_JACJPL010000019.1 GCF_014696065.1 Leptolyngbya sp. FACHB-261
TTGGCTTCTAAACTATTCTATTATCCAGGTCCGGAGCGGTTAGTTCGGGAGGTGGGGGTCGCTTGCGCTTGCCTTTCCCGACCGCTTGACCAATATAGCTACCTCCACTCCCTCAAGTCAACCCTTTTTCTACTTTTTTTTGAAAATTGCTGAAACGCTCTCCTAGAGAGGATTACGGAGTCTGAAACACAAGAGAGCTTCCGGAAAGGCTGCAAAGAGCCCGAAAATTCTGGGCCCCTACCTAGCCTGAACGGCTGGGTAGGGGCTTATTCACGGTCAGTTTAGAGTGCTGCTATTGAAGGAACTCTCTAGGGTCAGTAATGCGCCCTGTTAACGCAGAGGCAGCAACGGTGTAGGGGGAGGCGAGGTAAATCTGTGCTTCCTTGTTACCCATGCGGCCTGGGAAGTTGCGGTTAGTGGTTGAGATACAGACCTCTGGCTCATTTAGGCGACCAAAGGTGTCGCGAGGACCGCCTAAGCAGGCAGCGCAAGAGGGGGCTGCCGGTTCGATACAGCCAGCTTCAAGAAAGATCTCAGAGAGGGTCTGGCCGTCGTGCTTGGTAGAGAACAGGTCTTCGTAGACTTTACGGGTAGCGGGGACCAAGTAAGTGGGCACTTTGACCTGCTTACCCTTGAGTATTTGGGCAGCGTTGATGAAGTCTGTAATCTTGCCACCGGTGCAAGAGCCGATGTAGGCACGGTCGACTTTGACATCACTGCACTCTCTTGCCAGCGCTCGGTTGTCCGGAGAGTGAGGCTTAGCAACTACGGGCTCTAGGTCAGAAGCGTTGTAGCGACGGTCGCTGTAGAAGCTGGCGTTTGAATCGGTGTAGACGGCTTCGAAAGGTTTATCTGTGCGGGCTCTGACATAGTCAAAGGTGGTTTGGTCGGGCGCAATGACTCCATTTTTGCCCCCCCCTTCAATCACCATGTTGCAAAGGGTCATCCGCTCTTCCATGGTCAAGCGCTCGATGGCTTCACCAGCAAACTCCATAGCCCGATAGGTTCCGCCGGAAACGCTGATATCACCAATGACCCAAAGAATTAAGTCCTTAGCGAGCAGGTAGGGTGGAATCTGGCCGTCAAAGACAAAGCGCATAGTAGGAGGCACTTTTACCAAAAGCTTGCCGGTGCCCATGATGAAGCCAGCATCTGTGTTGCCAATGCCAGTGGCAAATTGACCAAAGGCACCCGCATTGCAGGTATGGGAGTCAGTGCCAAATAGAACTTCGCCAGGACGGCAGTGCCCCTCTTGGGCAAGGGCAACGTGACAGACGCCTTTGTAATCGGGGTTCGCTTTAAAATCGCCGCGGTCGGTAATGTCGTAGAAATACTTGATGCTTTGCTCATGGGCAAAGTCACGCAGGATGTCAACGTTGCGATTAGCTCGCTCGTCAGCAGTAAAGATGTAGTGATCGGGAATCAGAACAATTTTTTCGCTGTCCCAGACCCGAGCGTCCTCACCAAACTCACGCTTAAATACACCAATCGTGCCTGGGCCACAGACATCATGGGTCATTAGCAGATCGACGTTAACCCAAATGTTTTCGCCTGGCGTGACAGTATCCCGTTGAGCGGCGCGGGCCAGAATCTTTTCGGTGAGGGTCATCCCCATAGCGTGTTTCCTCGAGCTGAGACTCGCAACGTTGGTGTGTGATCTTTATCCTAAACCGGTGTTATTGGCTTTAGCGGCGGCGCTATTTTGAGACTAATTGGGGGCAGTAGCGGCTGTCGTTGAGACTCGCTAGAGTTGAAGTAGCTCTTACGTGCCCTGTCGCAGGGTTTTAGGGTATGGGAACTGTCATTGGAGCACTGCTAGCGGGTAGTGTGCTGCTCAGCGCCATTGCAAAGGGAATTAATGTTGAGCGCGGTGTGATCTGCAGAGGCATCGCGCGAAATTGTTAACAACCCGGTAGCGTTGGAACTCCGACGCTTGCAAATGCTCACCGAAGTTGGGGCTGAGCAAAATACGACAACAGTGATCATGATGCCCTCGGACTTTATTTCCTTGGCAAAGAACTGGTCTGATGCTTTCCAGAACGCAGCCGAGAAACGAGTGAATCCGGCTGGAGCACCCAGTGATCACAACCCAACCAATCACAATCCAGCCAACAGTCTGACTCCCGTGCAGATACCAGTCCAGCAGCTAACCCAGTCAACAGCTCAGCCGACGGCAGTCACTAAGCCACCAGAGAGTTAGTCGAAGTCAGGAAGTAGGGCACTGAAAATGGGAAAATCCTAGCCGTTCCCGTTTCAATGAATGTCCATTACTGCACAAACTCCTATGCTTCAGCCTGGCGATCCCGCTCCAGACTTCACGCTGGTTGATTCAACTGGCAACTCGGTGCAATTGGCAAAGTTACGGGGTAAACGGGTGGTCTTGTATTTCTATCCTCGTGACAACACCCCTGGCTGCACGAAGGAGGCTTGTGGTTTTCGAGACCGGTACGCAGACTATCAGGGCCAAGACATTGTCGTTCTGGGGATCAGCACTGATGATGCCAAGGCCCATCAGAAGTTCACGGACAAGTACAGTCTGCCGTTTCCTCTCTTATGCGATACCGAGGCAGAGGTGGCTACGGCATACGGTGTCTATGGCTTGAAAAAGTTCATGGGCAAGGAGTTCATGGGTATTCAGCGCACAACCTTTGTGATTGGGGCAGATGGAAGCTTGGAAAAGATTTATCGCAAGGTGAAGCCAGAGACACATGCCGCTGATATTTTGGCTGATTTAGCCTGAAGGGCATTCTCAATGACTGAAGGGCTAGAGGGGTGCAAAATACTCTAGACTACAGGCTGGTCAATCCTCCGGGCTGCCCTCGCTGGAGAGCCTCGAATGCTATGCGCCGCTTGATTCAAATCTTTCAAACTGTTCTCGGCCTGATTCTGCGGCATCCAGTCACGGGGACCAGTATTATTGCCGTTCTGCCTGATCAACGGATTGTGCTTGTGCGGCGCACAGATAACAAACGCTGGGCTCTACCCGGTGGCATCGTGGACTGGGGCGAAACGCTAGAAAGTACGGTAAAACGCGAACTTCAGGAAGAGACAGGCCTGAAAACTTTAGGGTCACCACGTTTGGTAGGTGTCTACTCATCCCCGCAACGGGATCCCCGAATGCACTCGATTTGTGTGGTTGTTGAAGTCGCAGCTGACGGCGTGATGAGTGTTGGTGACGAGTTGGAAATCAGCGAGGTGAGAGCCTTTAGTCGGGCTGAACTACCCGTCAGTGGTCTGTCTCATGATCACGATCAGCAGTTGCAGAACTATTTTGAGGGGCTCACTGTTCTCGCGTGAGCCACAACTTGTATGACCCTTCCTCTGCCTAGAACTTCTCGGTTGAAGCTGGCTTCTGGCGACCTGCTTTTTTGGCGTGAGGGTGGCTCTGGTCCCGCAATGGTAATGCTCCACGGTTTTTGGAGCGATGGAGGGGACTGGGATCTCTTGATGGCAGAACTCAGTAGTGAGTTTCACTGCTTTGCCCCAGACCTACCAGGCTGCGGCGACTCTCGCTGGGTTCAGATCGAGACTTTGAAGAATCCAGCGTCACAACAGAGCCCCATAGCTTCTAGACAGCAGTCTTTTAAGGTTGATGCTGCGGTGGCGGCCCTAGCTGACTATCTAACAACCCTGCGCATTCGTCAGGTTTATTTTGTGGGTCACGCTTTAGGAGGCTGGGTTGCAACCCGTTACGCCCTGAAGTATCCCGAGCAGGTCGCTGGCTTAGTGCTCTTAGCACCTGCAGGACTAGAGGATCGGCGCTGGTTTGGGCGCTGGTACTCACGCCGCTTTTTAGTCTGGCAAGGGGCGGGCAAATTATTGGCGATGCTGCGATTTCTCCTAGCTCCATTGGGACTTCGTGGGACCCTGAACAATCTACTTAGGTACCGCAGCCGTTTACTGGCCTCCCCCACCGCTAGCTCACTGCTGCTTAAGCCCCGGCGGGAACTCTGGAGTGAAGTCTTGAGCAGCGAAGGGTTGGCCCGACTCAAGGTACCAACTCTGCTCCTACAGGGTGAACAGGATCCTGAAATTCCCTTAGCTCATGCTCAAGTCTTTAATCAGCACATTGCCCACTCGCATCTAGTCGTCACTAACGGTGGGCATAGTCTGCATCAAGAAAAGCCAGCACAGGTTGCTAACTGGATCCGCAAATTTATTGCTGAGCTAGAACCGATCGACGAGCTGCCCGTATCCCCCAGAAAACCAAATCCGGATCCAGTCGTAGCCCCAGGTGTTGGGCCAGCAGAGGACCATCCCCACCCGTAACGACTACTTGGCTCTCGGGAAACAGGCGTTGCCAATCGTCTAGAAAGTCTCGAATACCCGCTAGTACAGTGTAGATCACACCGCTCTGCATGGCAGCTGGTGTGTCAAGCGCCCAACGGGAGGGGAGTGATTCAGTTAGAGGAACAGTGGGCAAGGCAGCAGTATGAGCCTGGAGAGACTTTAGTTGTAGACCCAAGCCTGGCAAGATGGCACCGCCTACCAAGGCTCGCTCTCGGTTGGCACCGGTCAGGGTTAGGGCTGTACCAGCGTCAATCACCAACACTGGCCAACCCAGCAGTTCCCCAGCTCCCAAAAGCGCTAAAGCTCGATCGATGCCGAAGCTTGGGTACAAATTGTTCAATGGCACTGTACTCAGATCTAGGAGCTTGAGATCCAGTCCTGCCTCTCGCTGCTGTTGCCAGTGCTCTGTTGCTTGAGGCACAACTGAGGCTAACCAGAGGGGACCGGCCGGTCGAATCAAAGCTTGATGGGGCAGATGTTCGACCTGCTGGAGGTCATTCTCGCTAAACTGCCCACAGTGCTGGTGTGTATTGCCAATTACCAAGGCAGTCCAGGTTTCAGGGGTAGCTGAGATGGGCTGAGAACCGTTCATTCTAGAATGCTAGTCAGCAAGCCACGGCTTACTGTATCCTGCTTCCATGCATTTGACTCCCCAGGAAAAAGAAAAGCTATTTGTCTATCTAGCCGCCCAACTGGCTCGGGAGAGACGAGGGCGGGGGCTGAAGTTGAACTACCCAGAGGCGGTTGCCTTACTCACCAGCGAGGTGATGGAGGGGGCTCGTGAAGGCAAAACGGTCGCTCAGTTGATGAGCGATGGTCTACACGTTTTGAGCCGGGATGAGGTGATGGAGGGTGTACCGGAAATGATTGCCGAAATTCAGGTGGAGGCAACCTTTCCAGACGGGACTAAACTCGTCACTCTACATCAACCCATTCGCTAGGTTCAATTCGCTAAGTTAGTGATTTGCTAAGTTAGAGCCTTGCTAGCTGAAGCTGAGGCAGCAGCAATTGGGGATCGAAGCGGTATAACCGCAACACCTATCATGAATAACCCCTCTCTTCCCCGTCAGTTATGCCGACGCCTACCGGAGAATCAGGTTCTGTTGCTGGTCCGGATGTCGCTCCAAGCCAGGCCGATTTGCTGGAGGAAGGATCGCTGCTCAAGATCTTCCGGCTAATCGACAGCATCTTACCGTTTGAAGCTTGTTTGTACTACCAGTTGGTACCCATCGATCTCGCTGGCAGTCATCTGAAGCTAGCGATGGTAAATCCGGAGGACCAAACCGCCTGGAGCTACGTGCGGAGAACCCTGGCTTTTTTGAACTGCGTTTTGGTGCCCCAAGAGCTGACTGAGGCCGACCATCGCACCCTGCTAACCCGTTATCTCAACCGGGCGAAGGTGCCTGGTACGCCAGCAGCTAATGAGCACCCAGGGTCACCTACTCAGTCCCAGGCCAATGACCTGCAATCAACCCTGGTCCTTCAAGACCGTGAGCAGGATCTGATACAACCAGAGGCGCAACCAGAAGCGCAGCCAGAGCCAGCATCAAAGCAAACTCCTGCTCCTCAACCGAAGGAGGCAAATTCACAACTGCCGATCAGCAAAACAACGATTCCGCAGAGCTTGAGCTCGGAGGTTGAGGTTTTGCAACTGCAAGTTCGCCATGCAGCTGAATCGCTTCAGAACTTGCTGTATTTGCCCGCCTCTGAGCTGACCCAGGAATTGCTGGGACGAGTACTCGCGCAAGGCATTGGACGTTTGTATTTTGAGCGGCAGGAAGACAGAGGGCGGATTCTCTGGAGCCAAGATGGCGTGCTGCAATCAGTGCTTGACAACATACCTATCAAGACGATTCAAGGGCTGATCAACGAACTCAAGCTGTTGACCGGTCAAGCCCCGAACCCGTCGCAAAAGTTGCTGCAAACAGAAGTAGAGCGACAGTATGGCAACGAGTATTTGCTATTGCGACTACGGGTGATGCCTCGCTCAAAGGGGGAAGAGGCAACGCTCCAGGTTTTACGGGGCGCTGCCCTTAAGTTCTACCAACAGCAGCAAATTCTGACCCTTAGCCGCGATGCTTTGGCCGATGCCCACCAGCTTCAACGCAAAATTAGTGAAATCCGTAGCCGCTTACGCCATTGCCCCGGTCTCTCGCCTGCCCAAATTGACGCCTTACCTATCCTGGGCAAGCTACTCACGTTGACCACCCAGCAACTGGAGCACCTCGACCAATCTGAAAGCAGCGAAGCCTAAGGCTAGCCTCAATGCCTAACGAAGCGGCTTAGATTCAGGCCTGCTGCCCTGGAGGCATGGGTGTGGGCCGAGAGAATGGGACTACTACCTTGGAACTCCGTTGAGGAGTTGGGGTGTTACGAGTCTTCTGCATCAATGCCATCCAAGCTTTATGAACGATAGAGTTCACATGGCGTAAGGCTTGCGGACTGCACTCCAACTGAGCGATCTTGACCTGCTTATAAGGCTTGACTGCCTGCATCCGCTTAAACAAACGAGCGAGGCTACGAGTTGTGCCAAAGTCAGTGAGATATTTCAACAGGATTTGGTCAGACTCAGCCCCATCCGTAAAGATCCAGGGCCGATAGCTAGGGTAATGCGTGAGAACTCTGCGTTCTAGAGTGTAATAATGCGCTCGCTTCTTGAGGTCAGGCGCATATTCAAAGGCATCTAGAACAACCACCCTGAGCAGACAGATCAGGCAGAGCGCCTGCTCATCCAGAGTATATTTCTTCATAATTTAGACCGAGGGCTGGGGGGGTAGTCAACTAGAACTTCCAGTTGCCTGTCCCTTCATACAGAGCTTGGTCTGCTGATCCCCACCCTTTATACAAGCTTTAAGGAATTGAGCCTGCAACACCTTAGCGTTCAGGATCTTGCCTCCTGTTTCTCTCGACGCAGATCGCCAATCAGTTGGGCTAGCTCCTCGCTACTGGCTTGGTAAACCTGGCCACAGAAGTGACAGGTAGCCTCCGCCCCATCGTCCTTTTCAATCATGTCTTGGAGTTCATCTTCCCCCAGCATCTTGAGGGCTCCCAGAACTCGCTGAAAGGTGCAACCGCAATGGAACTGCACCATCTGGCTCTCAGGCAGAATCTGTAGGTCTAGATCACCAAGTAGCTCCTCAAAAATTTGGGGCAGAGTTTTGCCCGCTTGCAGCAGAGGTGTAAAACCTTTGAGCGCCCCTACGCGTGACTCTAGCAGGCTGATCAAAGCTTCATCTCGCTCAGCTTTGGGCATGACTTGCAAGAGCAAACCACCTGCAGCTGTCACGCCCTCTGCCCCCACAAACACTCCTAACAGCAGAGCACTAGGGGTTTGCTCAGAGGTAACGAGATAGTGAGAGAGATCATCCCCAACTTCGCCAGAGACAATCTCAACCGTGCTGGAGTAGGGGTAGCCATAGCCCACATCTCGCACAACATAGAGATAACCTGAGTGGCCGACTGCCCCGCCCACGTCTAACTTGCCTAGGGCATTGGGAGGCAGTTCAATTTCAGGATGATCAACATAGCCTCGCACGGTACCATCTAGTCCAGCGTCAACGAGAATGCCTCCCAGGGGGCCATCGCCGTTGAAGCGGATATTAACTCGCGACTGGGGCTGTTTCATGTTGGACGCCAACAAGAGCCCCCCTGCCATTGTCCGCCCCAGAGCTGCTGTGGCAACGTAGGAAAGACGGTGCCGCATCCGGGCAGCTTCAGTCAGACGGGTCGTAATCACACCAACGGCGCGGATGCCTCCATCAGCAGCAGTGGCCCGGATGAGTTGGTCGGCCATAGCAAAAATCCTTCAGGGAACTCTTACGTTTCTTTACATCTATCTGCCTTTATTGTAACGAGTTTGTATGGTTAACGACGCTGATCAGACTTTGATACAGATCTACGTTGGCTGTCAGGGATGGCGTTACGCAGACTGGCGCAAATCGCCGTCACCGGATGCTTTGGTTGAAGCTGATTTAGCCGTTTACCAACCCGAGATCGGCAAGCTTTGGCAGGGACCTTTTTATAGCAATAGTCTATTGTCCGATCAAGAGCTCAGCACTTATGCTCAAACTTTTTCTATTGTTGAAGTTGATTCAACGTTTTATGGAATCCCGCCTCAAGAAACAGTCATTCGTTGGCGGGAGGAAACCCCTGCATCTTTTCGGTTCACGCTTAAGCTGCCACGTAAGTTAACCCACGAATATCGGCTTCGGCAAGGACGGGGAACTCTCGCTGAGTTTTGTCAACGAGCTTACGATTTAGGGCCTAAATTAGCAGGAGTTTTAATTCAATTACCGCCTTCATTTGGACTCTCAGAGCTAGACTGTCTGAGCCGATTTCTCACACACTTACCCACTGATATCTGTTTCTTCATTGAGTTCCGCGACCCAGCCTGGTTTAGCCCTGAAATTCAGGAACGACTCAGTCAGTTTCCAGTGTCTTCAGTTCTCTCAGAAACGCCCTGGATTGCTCAAGACTTAGCCTACGCCAGCATTAACGCTCAAGCAGAGGGTCCTGTCTATATTCGAGTGATGGGTCCCAAAGAAGGGGAACTTAGCCAGTTCACCCATTTGCAAGTTAACCAGATGCAGAAACTTCAACATCTAGTTAGCAAGATCAACGCAATAACAGCCCAAAATCGGCAAGTGTATGTTTTGGTTGACAACCATTTTCAAGGATTTTCACCGGGCACAGCTTCCCTGCTCAAAGCCATGCTTCAACTTCCGCTTCAACCTTACCCAGCCGAGCGGGGCGTAGTTCAACTGCATCTCCCCTTAATTTAGTAACTAACAGTTGCTAATGCGGTTTAAGGGTCAATAAAAAACTCCTCCACTTCTGGAGGAGCTTAGTGATTCAATCTAGCTTCTAACCAACTTGATTTAGCTTGGCTAGGCACCTACTTGCCAGCCTTTGGCAGCTTGGCTAAGGACATAGGCGGCTACACTCTCAATCTGGTCTTCGTCTAGCCGATCTTTGAAGGCAGGCATGGCATTTTTGCCATTGCGCACCTGGTAGGTCACTTGCTCGTGGGTATTCACACCATACTCATCGAGCGCTGACTGCTTGAGCGTCTTGTTTGACAGCAGGACGTTGCCACCACCAATGTGACAGGCTGCACAATTATTGGCAAAAATCTGAGCGCCCAATTCCAGATCCAACTCGGCCCAAGCGGGACCACTGGGTAGCAGGAGAACTAGAACCAGACAGAACAGAAATACGTGCCTCAGCATCGTCTCACTTATCCGAAAAGATGGCGTTTCCCCAACCGGGAGCCTCTTGCGCAGCCCGCAAAATAAATGCAGCCAGATTAGTGACCTGAGCGTCTGAAAGCCAAGACTCAGGCACCTCGCGGCAAGCGTAGCTCTCCTCGGTGCCATCGTAGCTCATGGGTAACCTAATAAAGGTTACGAGGCTCTTGAGCGTGTCCCGGGGTGGAGTTGCAATCTTAAGGTCTGCCAGAGAAAGAGAGACGATGGGATTGGGTAGAGTGTTGCCACCGACGTGACAGTTCAGACAGTTTTGTTCGAAGAGCTGCTTACCCTGCACAAAATCAGCAACAGCGAAAGTTTGCTCAGCACCGCTGCCATCTAAAGGCAGGGTGACTGGCTCTTTCACTTTTAGATACTGAGCTACATAAGGATCAACCCGAGGGGCAGCCGAAGCTTCGGGTAGACCGAGCAGCAGCGCCCCTAAAACAACCCCTAGCAGCAGTAGCCAGCTAGCGAAACGGTTAGTAATAGATCTTGCCACCGCCCCACTTGCTGCCAACGATTTTGGGCTGGAGCAGGATGTGACCAGCAATGGCATAGAGATCTGATTCAGAAAGGTTTGCCATCTTGGGATACGCATCGGTGCTCTTAAGGCTGGGGTGGCTGTCAGCAATGGACTCCGCACCATCATAGGTGGTGGGATTCTTCATGTAGTCAACCAGCCCTTCGATGTTGTTGCGAGGGGGAAAAGCACCCTCCAGCGCTTCAGGATCCAAACCGACGTTTTGGTTGGTTTTGGTCACGCCGCCAGCATGGCAGATAGCGCAGTTGTCATTGAATAGGCGCTTGCCATCTCTGACCTGCTTAGGCGTGAGGACCGTAGTTTGGGTCTCGTTGAGCTGGACGGTACGAGTCGCCTCGTCGATACCAGCTGCACTGACTGCTGGCGTGGTTAGCAGGTTGAGGGCAACGCAAACAATGGCTACTACCAGCCATAGGTATCGCTTTAACATGGTTCTCCTCATGTTCGGACTCAAAAGAAATAACACAGCAAACACTAGGCCGACCCTTCAGCAGGATCGGATGAAGTAGCCTCACGCTTTCGCAGCACGGTCAGGATGACTTCCTTTGCATCTTCAAGCGCTAAACGAGTTTGAGCGTCGCGATAGGCGATACCCAAGTCGTCGCAGAGGCGAGTTATCTCCTCGGTGGTGAGGTTGTAGCTCTCTGCTAGCTCCTCGATGGAGAGGTCAGCGAAGCCCATGAGGTTTGATGAGAGAACGAAATATTAGTTCACCCCAATATCATGCCACCTCGGGGGACGCTCCACGGATTGCGCCAAAAATCACTCAAATCATTGGCCTTCCTGATTCAGATGCCCCTCAGGGGATAGGCGCTGGAGTGACAATATTGAGATAGAACCACAGTAAACCCGCAAGAACTGGTTAAGCCTATGGCAGCGCATATTTTGCTAGTCGATGACGAACCGGGTCTCCGGGAGGCAGTCCAAGCATATCTAGAGGACAGCGGCTTCAGCGTAGCAACTGCCAGTAATGCTAAAGAGGGGCTGCAACTGCTGGAGCAAAGCCCACCAGACCTGGTGATCTCAGACATCATGATGCCTCAGGTGGATGGCTACCAGTTCCTCAGGCAGGTGCGGGACATTCCCCGGTTTCGCTCTCTGCCGTTTGTGTTTTTGACAGCACGGGGCATGACCTCTGATCGCATTCAAGGCTATCAGGCAGGCTGTGATGACTACCTCTCCAAACCTTTTGATCCAGATGAGTTGGTTGCAATAGTTGAAAATCGCTTGGGTCGAGCAGCAGCGGTCAATGAGACCAACGGTGAAGACAGCCCGGACATCGCCGATCTGGCTAACCAGATTGCTGAGATTAAAGCCTTACTGACCCAAAAGCCGGGAATTGTGCAAACCCCTCCGCCGATTCGGGTGGACCTGACGCCTCGGGAGCAAAGCGTGCTGAACCTGGTGTCCGAGGGGCTGATGAATAAGGAGATCGCTCGTCGCCTGGAGACGAGTGTGCGCAACGTAGAGAAGTATGTCTCCCGTCTATTCAGCAAGACGGGCACGAACTCGCGTACGGAGCTAGTTCGATATGCCTTGGAGCATGGGCTAGCCCATTGATTCCTCTTTTGTTCCTTTGATCTGGTAGCTCTGCTTCAGGAGTTTCACCTTTTAGAAAAGAACAGGTCTCATTGCTCTCTTGAGAATCTCCAGTAGAGGCCCAAGAAAGCAGACCTTTCTCGAACTCTAGAATGAAGTCATCCTGAAGCTACACAACGCTATACCTTCGCCGTTTCCAGGCATGGACCCTTACTTGGAGGGATATCTCTGGCCTGACGTTTATAATGCGTTGGCGAGCAAGATCCGGCAGCAGTTGGCTCCCAAGCTACGTCCTCGCTATACAGCCCGTCTTGAGATTTACGTGGTTGAGGATAGTTTCCCAGAAAGCGAGGTTGGCATTTTGTACCCGGATGTCGAAGTCATGCAGATTCGGCAACGGCAAGATGCAAATGCGAACATGCCCGCTGCTAGCGGCGCTGGAGCCGTATCTGTTATGCCCGCTCCATTGACGGTACTCGTTGTTCGGCCTGTATCTGTACGGCTAACTAATGTCGAGATTCGGGATACGGCTCAAAATGTTCTGGTGACTTGCATCGAAATTCTCTCACCTGTGAACAAGCGCGGCTCAAGTTTAGCGGGCTACCGGCAGAAACGCCAGCGTCTTTATCAGACAGGAATTCATCTGATTGAGTTGGATTTTCTGCGTCGAGGCACACGACCTTTTGCGCATGCAAGGTTGCCGGAGGTACCTTATGCTATTGCCCTTACTCGGGCTCAATCGGGTCTGATGAATATCTGGCCATTGAGCCTGCAAGATTCTCTGCCCACTATTCCAATTCCATTGCGCTCTCCAGAGCCTGATGTCGCGCTAGATCTCTCTATTGCTATGCAAGAAATCTACGATCAGGCGGCCTACGACTTGTCGATTAACTATAGTGAGCCACCGTTACCAGCATTATCTGAAGCAGATAAACTTTGGCTAGAGTCTCTAATGGCTAAATAGTTGAGAGCTAGATAGCAGATCAGATGGAGTCTCGGTAAAGCTAATCTTTTTTCCCAGAGGCAAGCTTGTTAGAGCAGCCATTAAGCGCTGCAAGAGGAAGCTCTTATATACAGCTTGAAGACAGTGCTGAGTCTATAGGGGAGCTGCATTCAGACGTAAGCTTGGCCCTCTAACAATCGATCTAGATAGCGACCAGTACGCTGCGTGGTAGAAGCGGTTGAGGACTCATTTCAATAATCAGCCCATCCAGGAGTTCTACCCTGTCATTTGGGCTTAGAATGCCAGTCTCAATCATGCGGTGGTACTCATCCACAGTCCACAAGCGCATTTTAGTAAGCGTCATGGCAAAACCCTCTTTGCCCACTATGGTTATCAAGACAACTGCAACTCAAAACCGGGCAGAACTTCTTCTCCTAAGAGAGTGGCTGGTAGAGCAATGACCTGTACTGCTTGAGCAGGCCGATAGATTTCGGCTTGCCTGTTCTGAGGATCAATAAGCCAGCCCAGGCGCAAGCCGTTGTCTAGATATTCCTGCATCTTTTCCTGGAGAGGTTTAAGGCGATCTGTGCGAGACCTCAGCTCAATGACAAAATCTGGGCAGAGGGGAGGGAAGCCCTGTTGCTCTTTTGGCGTGAGAGCTTGCCAACGTTCTAGGCGCACCCAAGCAACATCAGGGGAGCGGTCTGCCCCATTGGGCAAGCTAAAGATGGTCGAGGAGCTGAAGACCTTGCCTAAGCGTATCTCACGGTTCCAGATCTCCAAATCAGTAATCAGAGCAGCCTCTTGGTTGCCCCCTTCTCCCCCAACAGGTGACATGATCAGCAGTTCCCCTCTTGCTGTCCGTTCAAGTTTCAAATCCCGATTCGCCTGACAGAGCAGGTAGAACTGCTCGCGGGTCAACTGGATAATGGGTTCCAGATTCAGCACAAATGAACTCATTCGTTGTTCCCCAATCGGCAGTGACTAAAAATCGTGATTGGTATCTTGCAAAGATGCTCTCTCTAGTTGCAAGCATAGCCGCAGGTCAGCGCCCTCTTGCATCAATGCTTAGCTACTGAAGTCGCAGCGGCACAAACACAATTCACCGACGCAGGTTCAAGCCGTTGATGTTCGCAACTCTAAGCAGGCAGACTTGGCCTATATTGGTGCGGTTTTGACCACCTAAATTTACAAGTATTTTGCAAGAGGTTTCTTCTTGAAACGCTCTAAGTCTAAGCAAGCTTGAGGTGCTCTCTTGCAAGCTCTACTCGGATGGCTACAACCTCTAGCCTTATCTCCACAGGTTGACGCCGCTTGCCTAGAGGTTTGAAGTGGTTCTCTACAAGTTCACGCTGCTTGCCTACAGGCCCACACCGGATACCTACAAGCTTCTGCCAGACCTCCACGCGTTTACGCCCTAGCCCCACACGTTTACGCCAAATAGCTACAAGTTTTGTGAATCGCTTGGCCGCTTGGGGAACCTTGGCAACAGGTTCAGTTGCAATTCTTACAACCTTAAGTAAGGCCACTGCAATTGCACTTGCTCAGCTCTACCCCTGTTTCAAAGAGGTGCATTGTTATGTCTCAACCCAGTTTTGGCACTGCTGAAGAAGTCGTTATCGAAGATGCCAAGCTCAAACTGGATTTAGCCCGCCAGCGACTTGCTGACCTTGTCACCTTTGGCATCACCAGGCAGTGGCTTGACCAACTTCATAGCAACATCCAGGCTTACGAAGCCCTTGCGCCAGATAGCACCTTACTGGCCATGCAAAAAAGCCTTACCGCCGACAAAGACGATACCCTCAAGCAGATTGAGCGTTGGGGCAGTTTCCTGCGCGACCGTTGCAAATTTGCCTTTGGTAGTGGTCCCCGCAATCCCTTTCCGCTCAGTAGCTTCCGCAGTGCCATCACCAACGAATCCAAGATGCTGCAAGTGCTACCCAGTCTAGTCGCCCTGGCTAACCAGTACGACACAGCCCTCAGCAGCTTCGGCCAACCGAGCGACTATGCTAGCCAAGGCCAACTGCTGCGGGACCGACTTGACCAACTCAACCGCCAACAAGAAATGGCTAAACGCGAACGCAAAATTGCCACAAGCAATCGTCGTCAGGCGGCCAAAACTGTCTATGACCAACTGCGCCATCTCAACGAAGTAGCCCGCGCTGTCTACCGCGACCAGCCCACCCAGCGCGACCTGTTTCGGGGACTGATTCAGCGCACCACTACGACCGTTGCCTTAGCCAGTGCACCCGCAGATTGAAGCCTATTGAATACAGCGACACAAGCAAAGCCCGCCTATGCCGGTTGAGTCACGTTTAGACCATGTAGGCGGGCTTTGTTTTGAGTAGCCCCAAGTTTTAACCTCACAGTCAAGTCTCGCTAAATCACCGGCTGGCTGGTTGAGCGGCCTGCGATTTCCATCGGGTCAGTGGCATCTGGAGTGCGCACATTCTGATAGTGCGTCTTGAACATCTGCTGTCGCTGTTTGTGATCGACAATGGGCTCTGGATAACCGCAAGCATCCCGTTCACGGCTAGAAATCTTGCCAGTTACTAGTTGTTCTGCATCCAAATTGCGCAGTTCTGGCACCCAGTGCCGGATGTACTCGGCATCGGGGTCAAACTTCTGGGCCTGCGTGTTGGGATTGAAGATGCGCAGCGGTTTAGGGTCCATGCCACTGGAAGCACTCCATTGCCAGCCGCCATTGTTAGGAGCCAGGTCGCCATCGATGAGCTTCTGCATGAAATATTTCTCGCCCAACCGTGGATCAATTAACAAATCCTTGGTGAGAAAGCTGGCAACAATCATGCGACAGCGGTTGTGCATCCAACCCGACCCGTTCATCTGGCGCATGGCAGCATCGACAATCGGGTAACCAGTGCGCCCCTCACACCAGGACTGGAATTTCTCCGGGTCGTTCTCCCAGGGAAATCCAGCCATACCTTTGCGATGGGGTTCTGCCGCCAGTACCGGAAAGTGAAACAGGGCTTGTTGGTAAAACTCGCGCCAGGCTAACTCCTGCTGCCAAGTGCGAATGCTGTCGTGCTCTTCGTCGCTGCGAGCGATTAGTTTCACTTCTTGCGTGGCCGCCCAGAGAGTGCGCATCCCCAGCGTGCCGAACTTGATGTGAGCGCTGAGCCGCGAGGTGCCCTCGTTAGCCGGGAAATTCCGCTGTTCCTGGTAGTCACGCAAAGCTTGGTCGCAGAAGCCTTCTAAAATTTGCTGCGCCGCAACTTCACCGGGTTCCACCGGCAACTCCTGGTCCCAGTCAAAGCCCAGTTGGGCCGCAGAGGGTAGCTCAATTGCCCCCACAGCCTGACTCAGCGTCTCTAGTTCTTCGGCAGTGAGCTCACAAACCGAAGGTGCAGCGTAAGGTTCAGGTTTCGGTTGAGCACTCCAGTTGCGCCAGTAGGGTGTGTAAACCGTGTAGGGTGAGCCTTGGCCGGTAAGGACAGTCTTGGGCGGGTGCAGCATGTCCCAATAGGGCTTCGCCTCAATGCCAACTGCTTCTAGCGCTGTCTTAGCCGCTCGATCTCGCTCATGGGCATAAGGTTCGACATCGCGATTGAAGAACACGGCTTGAGCCTCAAGCATCTGCGCAGTCTGCACCAGGCTTGGTACCGGATCACCTTGAATAATTAAAAGGCGACTGCCCCACTGCCGGTAACGCTCGGCCAACACTGCCAAACTCTCCAGCATGAAGCGCACGCGAACTGGCGCCACTTCCTCTGGATTGAGTAACGTGGGGTCAAGAATAAATAGCCCTAGCAAGCGCTGCGAATGCTGCCAGGCTGCATGTAAAGCAGTATTGTCTGCCAAACGCAGGTCACGACGATGCCAGCAGAGAGTCAGAGGGGAACGCATGGACAAGGGCAGCAATAAAAGGCAGAAGTAAAGACAGGCGAAAGCACCCCCCATCTTAGGCTAGATTCCAGCTCAAACCACGCTCCCAATTGCTGCACAGGAGCTTCGTTCAATCTTCCGGACAACTGCCAAGGTTTTAGGAGTTGTAATACAGAAGACTGAGCACTGATCGCGCGTAGCAAGGGACGATGCAGTTGCCAGGGTTCTGGTGAATTTGCACCCCAAAGTTTTCTTTGGCTGCAATAACCAAGCTCTGCGCCTTTGGGCATTCACCAAGCATTTAGCCGCATGAGCGCTCGCCTCTCCTGCGTCCAGCCCCCAGGTCAGGGCGCTGAATGCTCAAGTCAAGCCCCTGTGCCCCGTTCCCTTTCTTAATGCAGGTTGTAGCTCATGTTGTTCTCCGTCAAGGCGATCAACCGCTTCCTTTACGAGTTGCCCAAGCAGCACTCTGCTCAGTCAGCTTTGGCAGTGGATTCAGCGATTGACTCAGCAAGCTCACCTGCGTTCTCTCCAGGATTAAAGAGTGAGAGTGATGGGCTCAGCCAATGGCTAGCTGAGTTGCAAACAGGAAACCGCCAACAGCGCCAGAAGGCAATTTGGCAGTTGGGCTTAGAAGGAGACTCCCGCGCCATTCAACCCCTGACTCAACTCCTACTCAACTCAGACTCTCAGCATCGCAGTCTGATTTTGGGAGCTCTCTCGGAGATCGGGGCACGGACGCTCAAGCCTCTCTACAATGCGCTGCTGATCTGTTTGCAGGACGAAAGCCCCGAAGTTCGCAAAAACGCCTTGCGCGATTTGACTCGGATTTTCGAGTTCTCGCAGCAGGCTAATGGCATCCTGGCTCAGGCCCTGACCGATTCTGATCCAGAGGTTCAGTCGGTTGCAAATTGGGCAGCTGAGCGCATGCAGTCTAATCAGCCTCGGCTTGCCAGCAACCCACAGGCTAGCAGCACGACGACACTGCCGCAGGCAGCGCAGCCAGAGCATCCAACAACTCAGCCAGCCTTGCTGCAAGAACCGCAACTGACTGCGGAGAAGCCCACTCAAACCCAAACCAGTTTGCTGGAACAAGCGCGACAGGGCAACGTGCAGGCATTAGCAGCGCTGATGAATGAAGCCTGGCAACCCAGCGGCATTACAGTGCGGGCCAGTCTTGATCGAGGCTGTTTACAGCTGATTCTAGAAGCCGAACCTATGCCTCCCCAACAGGTTGTAGTGCAGGCGATTCAGCGGGGTATTGAGCGTTTGGGCGTCGAGTTCATTTACAGCGTCAGTATTATTTGCACAGCTGCAAATCGCACCGCGCTAGAACAGGCAACCAACGGCTGGACTCAGCTTGTGGAAGCCAATGCCAGACCGGCTCCAGCTGCAATATGTTAAATTGAGCGTCTAACCTAGCTGCCCCAGGGGGGGTAAACGTCTCTCATGGCAAAACGCCGTAATCAGAAGAAAGAAAAAGCTCTGCGCAACCAAGCTTACGCTCGCAAATTCCGCAAGCGCACGACCACCGGACGCATGGGCCGTCGCCGCTTCGGTGAAGGGAACCGCTTCGGCGATTCTGAGGGCGAGGATGAAGAGAACCGGGGCAGTAGCAACGTTGGTGCAGCTGGCGACGATGCCGCTACCTAAGCCTGACCAATCCGAACTTTAGTCAGGAGTTGGCCCAGCCGCTCAGCGGCAGCTAAACCTGACAGATAGGCTGATTCCACGCTGGGTCCAATGCACCAGTCCCCTGCACATACCAGTCTTAGGGGATTCTTTTCTGGTCGCAGCACAGTTGACAGGCAGGAGACACCTAGGGTTTCACTGGGTAAGGCATAGCGCCAGCGGTGAATTTGCCACCACTCTGGTTCCCGTAGCCAGGGCTCCAGATAGCTAGCTGCTTGAGCCAACATCTGTGTTCCTGCTTGGTCTAGATCACCATCGAGATAATGTCGAGCAAAGTCAGCTGTGCTTTGAAGAACAAAGACTGGCTGACGCTCGGCATCGTCTGGTGTGCGACGACTGCTATCCAGCGCAATCCAACTTAGAACGGCATCTTCAGGGCAACGAATGGCCTGCCAGGCACTAGGCAGCGGTTCATGATCCATGCGGCGGTAACCGGCCATCACAGCCAAACTTGGGTCAAAGGTTACAGAGCGAACCGTTTTTAGGAAAGCAGGGTCAGCTTTCAGCAGCGATTCAAACAACGCGAGAAATTGGGGTGCAGGCAGAGTAGACACCAGGTTGGTGCTAGACCACTGTTCTCCAGACTCGCTGCTCAGTTGCCAGCCCTCTGCATTCGCTTCGATGTTGACGATTCGTTGCTTGAGCTGCACATCTATACCGTTAGCCAAGTATTTAGCAACCGCAGTCATGCCCTCTGAACAGACATAGCGCTGGCGCAGGTCATCAAGCGGGGGCTCTTGCAACCCCTGATCAGTGAGGCTGTAGATGGTTCGGGTCCACTCGCGGGCTACGCCTTGCAGGCGTAGCTCCTGAACAAAGCGCTCGAAACTATTACCACGCACTGAGAGGTACTGGGCACCGTGATCAACCTGGGTGTCTTGAACGCGGCGAGTCGCCAAACGCCCGCCAACGCCTCTCGCCTTCTCCAAAACTGTCACTGTAAAGCCCGCTCGACGCAGGGCTCTGGCACAGGCTAAACCTGCCATCCCTGCTCCCATGACAATCACGTCCTGCATAACCCTCCCGGTTGCGGTCTAGCCTGGCCGCCCAACGCTTTGCCTTCCAGCCTACCGTCTGCAGTCAGCCCCTTCCAGGAGACTCCATACTAGAGAAGAGATACCTGCCGGAGTCCTGCTGTGGAACAATTTGGCCTGCTTCGTCTGCTTGCCCTACTGATTGTGGCTTCGCTCTTGGCGGCGGCAGTGATTTTCTCGGTTCAAAACGCAGCGCCAGTCGCTTTACAATTTCTCATTTTTCGCTCAGTGTCGTTACCCGTTGGCGTAGCTCTGGGTTTTGCTGTCGCTTTAGGCATCGTGGTCACGGCGCTGGTTCAGAGTTTTTGGAGCCTGTTGAGCAGCTCTGCCACAGATGACCGGGCAGGTTTCGAGGCCAGTTTTGAAGAAGACGATTTCTAACTGAGCCGCTAAAGCTTGCAGTGGAAAGCTTGAAGGAGAGGCTTAACGAGGCAAGCCGAAACCTTGCTTTATAAAGCTCTGTCAACTTTCTCAAACTCTGATGGGGAGACTGGTTCGGCAACCTGCAAATCGGGTCAGCATGCAAATAACACCCTAAGGTCTGCCGAGGTTTCCATCCGTGTTTCTGCTGTTACGGCCTCTGTTTGAACTGTTAGCTCCCCTGCAAGTACCCATCTGTTTCTGCTTCGTTTGGGGGCTGATTTTGATGCTGTTCTGGAATGCGGGCACAGGGATTCGCGCAGGCATTGAAACTCTCAAGCGTCTGCACCAAATTCCTTGCGTTGGCTGTGAGTTTTTTACCGGTGACTATCATCTGAAATGCACGGTTCGCCCGAGCACTGCACTGAGTGAGGAGGCCATCGATTGCCCGGATTTTGCTCCCTGTAGACGACGCACGGCGCGGGAAGAGCCACCAATCTGGTTACGCTAAGCCAAGCTGGTTTGGCCTAAGTCTGGCGGCACATCTTGCCAACGGCCAGGACCTACGGCTCGCAAAGCTTCCTTGAGCACGATATCGCCTGTGTAAAGAGCCCGACCGATAATCGCGCCCTGCACGCCGGGGGCTGGCAGGGCTAGCAAACTAAGCAGATCGCTCACCGAACTCATACCGCCCGAGGCGATCACCGGAATTGACACTGCCTGCACCATTTGGCCTAAAGCAGTCAGGTTGGGGCCACTGAGGGTACCGTCGCGTTGAATATCAGTGTAGATAATTGCGGCTACTCCTAGAGTTGCCATCCGCTGTGCCAGCTCAATGGCTTGTATTTCCGAGGTTTCTAACCAACCACGGGTGGCAACCTTGCCATCACGAGCATCAATGCCCACGGCAATTTGACCTGGAAATTGCTGAGCTAGTTGCGCAACCAAGTCGGGTTGCTCGACAGCTACCGTGCCCAGAATCGCTCGTTGCACACCCAGATTCAGCAAACTGCTCACGCTGTCAGTATTGCGCAGCCCACCGCCGACCTGAACGGGGAGGTCAACGGCACGGACAATGCGCTCAATAACCGGCCAGTTTTGAGCACTGCCTGCTTTAGCACCGTCGAGGTCAACCAGGTGCAGGCGCGTAGCTCCTTGTTCGGCCCAGCGCTGAGCTACAGCCACCGGATCCTCATCGAAGATCTCGGACTGAGCATAGTCCCCTTGATATAACCGGACACAACGGCCCGCCAAAATGTCGATAGCCGGGAGAATTTCCATCGCAGGCCCAGACGCGCTAGCCCATTCAGTTTACCGAAGAGCGCTACCGGATTCTGCCTTCTATGGAGTTGTAGGGGCTTTGTGCAGGGCTTTGTGGGTGGGGCTTTCTCGGGGGCTTGCCTAAAAGAGCTGGAAACCTCTAGAGCCTGAGCTATGGCCTAAACTGCTCTCGTTCTCCACGGCCAAGGCTAACTCAGCTGCCACTCGCGCTGCATACGGGCGCAGAATCCACCAAACTAGAGGCGAAAACCAACCACTGAGCGTCACTGAGTAAGAGATCCGAGTTCCACAGATGGTGGATTCGACTCGATAAATCACGCGCTCCTGAATACCCGGTAGGGCCAGAATGCGCACGCTGAGCAGTTCACCAGGATTCACCCGTTCAACGAAAATGCGAATGGGAATTGGCGCCAAACGGGTCACAGCCTGGTAAATTAGCCCTGGACGTACAGTGAGACCTCTGGGAATGTTGGTGTCAGTCAGCAAAGGATGCCAGGATACATCTGCCAAATCCACGACCTTCTGCCAAATCGTCTCGACCGGGGCAGAGCTGTAGGCTTGATAGGTTCGCACCAAGGAATGGGCAGTGGCGAAGGCGGCCATCAAAATCATGGGGTGCAACCCTCCGAGGCAAGAGGTAGGGGCCCCTGAACAGGGTTCTATCTAGGGTACGAGTTAGATCGCCAAAATCTCCAGCCCTGTAGGACTGTCTTAAGCATGATTTTGGGCAGCGGCATTGGCGAACCAACCAAAATCGGAACTGTCGAAGTAATGTCAAGGCACTGATTTTGAGTGCAATTGTCATAGCCAACTGCCATAGTTGGCAAGCGTGACTATGCCAGTTCATCACTGCATTTTGCAGTTAAAGCAATGTTAATGACGGCACATGAATAAAGGGGGCTGAGTCAAACACAACCTGATGTAATTTTGCTCACTCCAATTTTCTTTCGTGATGTCATGAGTAAGGATTTGGCAGCTAGCTGTAGGGCTACAGCTGATCGAGCTCTCAAACCTTGAGTTAAGCCTCCGTAAAAGCTGCTTAGACGCTGCGTTAACAATTACTTGCCATTGTCCCTTAGTTTGCTATACTCTCCGTAAATTTCCTGATTTAATTTTTCAGGTTTTTTAGTATCGGCACAACCGATGGCTTCAGCATTGCTGGGGGCATTTCCTGGGGCTTATTAGGGTATGAGAGTTCGAGCGGACTTCCTGGAACGATTTTGTTGGCTTCTAGCTGCGTTGGTGATCGGTTATGCAATTGAACCAACTATTCCGGCCACCGCTCAAGACGCCATTCGCAACTCAGCTCGGGCTGGGTTCACGGGCACCAATATCCCGCCCGTTGACTCCAACGAGGTGACAACTCCGATTAGAGTTAGCAACGCATCTCTAGAAATCGTCAAGGTGGGCGACCGGGCGGCGGCAGAGCCAGGGGATACCGTTCTTTACCGGCTCGCCATTCGCAATACGGGTCTAGTTGCGCTGCGCGATTTTACAATTACTGATGTTTTGCCTCTGGGCTTAAGTTTTGTCTCTCGGTCTCTACAAGGTTCTGTCACTAGAGGCAATACAACAACCCCAGTTAATCAGCTTCAAGCCAATGCCTCAGGACGCACAGTCAGAATTACCTACGCTGATAGTCTGGAACCGCAGCAAATTCTGAACGTGGTATATGCCGCTGTAGTCACTCCAGATGCCATTCGAGGGACAGGACGGAACGCCGCTTCAGTGGTAGGCAAAACTCCTAATGGGAGAGAAGTTCCAACCGGTCCTGTAAGCCATTTATTGCGCATTCGTTCAGGAATTTTGTCAGAGTGTGGCACCTTAATTGGTCGAGTTTTTGTTGATAAAAACTTTGATGGCGAACAGCAACCCGGTGAAGCGGGCGTACCTAACGCTGTGATTTTTATGGATGACGGAAATCGCATTACTACCGATCCCAACGGGCTATTTTCTCTAGCCAATGTCATCGCCGGTAGCCGCACAGGGACACTGGACCTGAGCAGCCTACCGGGTTATACCTTGGCACCCAATTTGTATCGCATCGAGCGTAATAGCCAATCTCGGCTGGTCCGTCTGTCACCAGGAGGCTTGGCTCGCATGAATTTTGCCGTTACGCCCACCTTTGGGGAAGGTCAACGTCCTCAATGAAATTTCCCCCAGCATCGCCAACTTTTATTTTCTATCTGCTGTTTTTTGCATCCACACCATTGGCACTTTTAGGCACTGTTCCAGCAGTGTGGGCCAATGAAACTAAAGCGAGTGAAGTCGGGATCAATGAACCCGAAACGAGTGAAACCAGAACGGTTGTGGCGCAAGCTGGTGGGGTGAGCATTCTCAGCCCCCAAACCTCCGAAGTTAGCGAAGCCGCAACGAATCTGGTGATTCGCTATCCTGCCGCCACACAGGTAGAAGTCACTGTTAATCAAAAGCCTTTGGATCCATCCCTGCCTAACCAAGTAGTGCAGGACGAAGCTCAAGATGACGCTCAGAATCTGGTCATTCAAAGCTGGCCCCGCATTCCATTAGAGACTGGCGAGAATGTATTGCGGGTTCGGGCATTGCCGGATGGTCCAGCCACTAATGTGACGGTAACGGTCAAAAATACGGCGCCGCGCTTAGAACTTTTTGCCGCCAATGCCCCCCAAATCCCTGCCGATGGCCGCTCGACGCTTACACTTCAGGGTCAGCTCAGTGACGCCAGTGGCGCCCGGATTTTACAAGATACGCTGGTCACACTCACAACCAGCGCTGGCAAATTCATAGGAGCGGATCAGGATACAGACCGACCTGGTTTTCAAGTCATAGCAAGGCAGGGCGAGTTCACCGCCCAGTTGCAATCCACTTTAGAAGCCCAGAAAGTCCGAGTTCGTGCCAGCTTAGATCCCAAGCAGGGGCAAGAACAGCGAAGGCAAGAACAGCAAAACCAAAACCAAAACCAAGACCAAATCGAAGCCGAAACTCAGGTAGAGTTCGTCACCAACTTACGTACGTCATTGGTCAGCGGCTCGCTCAGTTTGCGCATTGGTAACTCGGGCAGCGATTTCTACCGGGGTTTCCGCGATTTCTTAAATCCTGAGCTACTAGATGACGGCACTCAGGTTGACTTTAATGCGGCAGTTTTCGCCACCGGTCGTCTTGGTGAATGGTTATTCACAGGGGCTTGGAACAACCAGCGTCCGCTGAATCAAACTTGCGATAACGAAACACGGCTGTTTCGCGATCTGCAGTTTTGCGATCAGCAATACCCTGTTTATGGCGATAGCTCGACAGTCGATTATTTAACGCCTTCGATTGACAGTGTTTATGTCCGTTTAGAACGAACTTCGCCTGTGCCTGGTGCCGAACCAGACTATGCGATGTGGGGAGACTACAACACGGAGGAGTTTGCTAGAGCCTCGCAACTGTTTAGTGCCACCACGCGTCAACTGCACGGGTTCAAACTCAATTACAATCTGGGCAACTTTCAAGCCTCGGTTCTCTACGGCAATAACGTTGAGGGGTTCCAGCGCGACACGATCGCGCCCGATGGCACGAGTGGCTATTACTTTCTCTCGCGTCGGCTGCTAGTTGAAGGCAGTGAAAATGTTTTCCTAGAGATTGAAGAAATCAATCGTCCCGGCACGGTCCTTGAGCGCAAAACCTTCAGCCGCGGCGTTGACTACGATATTGACTATGACCGAGGCACTATCCTGTTCCGCCGTCCGATTCTAGCCACTGAATTTGACCCATTCGGAACGACTTTAGTCCGTCGGATCGTTGCCACCTATCAATACGAAGGACGGGGCAATACCGGTACTGATCTCTATGCAGGTCGCCTGCAATACAACTTCTCTCAAGAGTTTAATCGCGAAAGTTGGGCCGGCATTAGCTATCTGCGCGATAACCAAGGGGACCGCAACTTTGAGCTGTACGGCTTCGATACGTTGATTCCTTTGGGTGAGAACTCGCAGTTTATTGCTGAAGTGGCTCGTTCTCGCAATGACTCAGTTTATCGAGGCGATATTACGGGTACGGCCTATCGGTTTGAACTGAATGCAGCCCTCAGTCAAGACCTGCGGGGTCGGCTGTATTACCGGGATGTCGACGAAGACTTTAGCAACAACGCGACTATCAGTTTTACGCCAGGTCAAACTCGTTACGGAGCCTCTGTTAATGCTCGGATCGGCCCGAGTACAACCTTCGAAGCTCTCTATGACCGCGAAAGTAATTACGGTATTTCCTCACTAGAGCGCACGACCTTTAATGATCTGTTCAATCCAGGTATAGAGCCTCGACCTGGCAGCCGGGTTGACAATACTCTAACCACGATTAGTGCTGGCATTCAGCAAAGATTCGGCGCTGCTGAATTGAGCTTGAACTGGGTGAATCGCGACCGGGAAGATCGCATCGGAGATGACGATCTAGATGGCAACGCCAGCCAGTTAGTTTCTCGCTTAACCATTCCCATTCTTCAAAATCTCAGCTTCAGAGCTCAGAACGAATTGAACTTGGGCGAGAGCGATCCGCTCTATCCTGACCGCACTGTAGTGGGCCTGAACTGGGCGGTAATGCCCGGTGTGAGTGTGCAGCTCAATCACCAGTTTTATACGGAGGGTCGCTTCGCCCGTTACTCAGTTACTAGCCTGGATACGATTCTGGAACACAGCTTTTCAGAAGACACCAAAATGACTGGGCGTTACTCGCTGTTGGGAGGGGCCAATGGCACAACTATGCAGGGGGCGGTTGGCTTAAATCACCGCTGGACGATTGCACCAGGCCTGAGGATTAACTTGACCTATGAGCGCTTGTTTGGCGATGTCTTTGGCCGCACTGCCGCTGGTGATCGTTACCCTCAACCTTATGCAGTCAGCCAAAGTGCTGCCTCGTTGGGTTTGCGTTCTGGCCATAGCTATAGCGTCGGCTTTGAATACACCGATAACCCTGCCCTTCAAGCCAGTGCCCGCTATGAGCATCGCTCCGATGGTGATGACGATAATACGGTGATTTCGGCAGCGGTCACTGGCAAGGTTTCACCGTCCTTAACCGCGCTACTGCGCTATCAGCAAGCTAATTCATCGAACCAACTGCTCACTGGCTTGGGTGACACAAGTAGTGTGCGCTTGGGCTTAGCTTATCGTGATCTTCAAAGCGACCGCTTTAACGCCTTGTTGCGCTACGAATATCGCAAGAATCCTTCAGTCATTCCTGACACTCTACTGTTTGGTAATGGCACAGGTTCTCAAGACCATACCTTCGCCTTAGAAGCCATCTATGCCCCTAATTGGCAGTGGGAATTTTATGGCAAGTATGCTTTGCGCAGTAGCACTACTGATTTTGCCCGCAACTTCAGCAACAACGGCTTTGTCTCTCTGGCTCAATTCCGAACTGCTTATCAATTGAGTTACAACATGGACTTAGCGGGTGAAGTGCGCTGGATTAGTCAGAACTCCACTGACTATAACGAGTTAGGCTTTGTGCTGGAAACAGGCTACTATCTCACGCCCAATTTAAGGTTGGCAGCAGGTTATAGTTTCGGTCGGGTAAGCGACCGCGAGTTCGATTCCCGTTCCGATTCGGGTCCTTACGTCACGCTCACCGTTAAGCTCAACGAACTGTTCAATGGCTTTGGTCTGCAACGAGTTGCCCCTCGACAGCAACAGGAATCGCAGGTTACTCAGGTCAGCGCCCCTACGGGTGAAACACCATGAAGCGCATCTACTTTCCCCTCGCGGTTGCCTGCATTGGCTCGGCTTTAACGCTTGCAGCCTGGGCAGATTCTCCACCGTCGCAGCCACCCTTACGAGTCGTTGTCAATAGCAATCAGGATGGCCCAGTCCAAGCTAATGATGCACTCACCTTGCGTGAAGCGATCGAGATTGTGAATGGCACCCTGGCCGTAGAACAATTAAGTGCAGCAGAAAAAACGCAGGTCCAACCGCTCGAATCGGGTGTCAATTTCAATGGCAATTCCAATGGCAATTCGGGTGAGGTGGGCGGGCGTATCGAATTCAGCTTGCCACCCGACCAAACCACAATCCAGCTCACCGAGGTTTTGCCTGAGCTTGACCAACCCGGACTCGTAGTTGATGGCACCACCCAACCGGGCTACGACGCTACAAAGTCTGCCACGGCTGAAATCGCCATTCCCATTCCAGTCGTCGCTCTGACTCCCGCAGCAGAAGCCGAAGTGTTTCGAGGGCTCAGCGTTGTCGCTGATAACATCACGATTCGCGGCTTGAGTCTGTACGGATTTACTTCTCGCCACCGCGACACCGAGAGCACGCCACCCGCTGATATTTTTATTGCCCATCGCCTGCCACCGCCCAACACAAGCCAACAGCAACCGCCCAATGACGACGCTCCCTTTTATGAGCGCGACCGTCCGCCACAGAATGTGTTGATTGAGAATAACTGGCTGGGTATTCGTCCAGATGGCAGCATGCCGGAGAAAACTTCGGCCTTCGGCGTTTCGGTGTTCAATAGCTCGGGCACCCAAATCCGCCGCAATCGCATCGCTGACCATGAGGGCAGCGCCATTATTACCTCGGTGCGCGCTGATAACTTACGGGTTAGCGAAAACATCATCGTCGGCAATGGCATCGCTGGCATGCCTGATGCTATTCGCTTAGAAGGTGTGGTTGATGGCTCCCAGCTGACTGGCAATTTGATTTGCGGCAACGATGGCAGCGGCGTGTTTCTGTTCAAACCGCAGGGCTCGGTGCAGATCCGTGAGAACCGCATCACCTTCAATGGCAGACGCTTGCGCCGAGCCGCAGTTTATCTAATGGGCAACGATCATCAAGTTGTCAATAACCAGATCAGTGACCAAGTCGGTCCGGGGGTTGTTGTAGCCGCCTATCCCCAGAGCGAACGCAATCTCATTCAAGCCAACCGTTTTTCGGCCTTGGAAGGGCTCAGCATTGACTTGGTCGCGCAATTCAATACCGAGGTGCAGGCTTACCAACGCGGGGATGGTCCCAATCCACGCCGCAATAGCCCTAATCGACGCAAGGACACAGGTAATGCCGCGATCAACGCGCCGCAGTTTCTGGCCCGCGAATTCCTGAAGATCGGATCTGCCCCCCTCCAAGTGCAGGGGACTGCCGATCCAGGCTCTCAAGTCGAGCTTTACCGGGTGCTTGAGTCGGCCAATTCCTATGCGCCTCTGAGCGAACCTCTAGCAACCGCAGTTGCCGATGCCCAAGGGCGCTTTAGTGCCACGCTGCCACTGCAGGCCGGGGACCGCTTCAGCGCTGTGGCTACCGATCCTCGCTATGGCACCTCTGAACCTGCCCCCTATTCCTCAGTTGGTGCCATTGGTACAGCAGGTAGCGCAGAAGCCAATGTCAATGTGGCCCCTGCTCAGCCAAGCCAGTCCAGGCCGGTTCTCCCGCAGTGCACAACCCCGCCAGCCCCACCAACAGCGGCTCCTCCTGAGCTACCGCCCGCGCCCGTAGAGATCCGTGTGCCCCGCAATGTCCACTTCGCGCTTGATCAGGCCACGATCAGTCCTGTTACAGCCCAGGTGCTCGACCGGATTGCTGCTGTTCTGCGCGATAACCCCACCATCCTGGTTGAGTTGCAAGGCCATACCGATCCTAGAGCCAGCTATGCCTACAACCTTGATTTGTCTAACCGTCGAGCCTTAGCTGTGAGAAACTATCTGCTGCGTCAGGGCATCACCCCAGAACGCATGACCATCCGGGCGTTGGGCGAATCGCAATTGCTCAACCGAGGGACCAACCGGGTGGACTATGCCCGTAACCGACGCGTCGAATTCTTATTCCGAGACTTTAGGGGCATCGAGCCCATTGTTCAAGAAGAAGATTTGCAGATAGAACCAGCGGGCTCTCGCTAGGCCAGTCCTGACGCTCCGCTTTGTGTCCACTGTGCATCCTTAATTTAGTAACAGGCAAGCTGTGAACTCGTTTCTCCAACCTTTCTTCATCGTCGCTGGCTTTCGGCTTCGCCATCTGAGCTGGATAGGCAGTCTGCTGCTGGTGGCGTGGGCTTGGAGCCAATGGGCTCAACCCGCCCAGGCCGAAGGCAGTCGGGAAATTGTTTCGGGAGGAGGGGCTAGGCCTTTGACCGAATGGCGTCCTAGAGAACCGACGTCTGGTGTGCCCCGGCGGACGATTCTGCAAGTTTTTGCGCAAGCTGGAGAAGTCATCAATCTAGGTTCCAGTGCCGTGGGCATTGGCAATGGTGGCAACGCGGTCGTATTTGCCCCCAGTACCAGCTTCGATAACGCTCAAGTGGTTCTAGACTGCCGACGTCAGCAGCCGGGACAGGGCCTGATCACCAGTCGCGCTCAAGAACTGGCCGGTCCCCTACCCGCAGCTGGCGGCTATACTCCCTGCACTTACACGGCTCCGACGGCTGGCATCTACCAGGTTGCCTTTTATGGTCCTGCCGGACCGAATGCGGTCGGCAATGGGACTCCTACTCGGCAAATCAATGACGTTCCTGGCAACTTCAACACCAGCCAGCGCAATGGCGTTGCTTTATGGGACATCACAGTTTTTAGTAATGGCACGCCTCGGCCAGGCCGTGTCTTCTCTAACTACCTGGCGCTTTACACCGGTGCCAACGGACCAGGGGCTCAGATTAACTCCAACCTGTTCATTCAAACCAGGGATGGCTTTACTTACCGGGTCAATACCAATAACCTCGACCCGGATGGGGCCATTTTCTTCTCAAACAACCGGGGCTTCATTGATGCCAATAACAACGGTTTGTACCGCTCGATCAATTTAGATGCTCCAGCTGGGGCAACTTTCCAAAGCCCAGCAGCCCCGGATCAGCCGGGCAACGCGACGAACAAAATTTTCTTTAATCAACCCGATCCACTAGCTGTTGCCGCGATCAACGGGTTTTCAACTTTTCCAATCCTCCCTTTAGCCCCTACAAACTTTTTGTTTAGAGGCATTGAGGGCACCCCAGGACAGACTGGTAGTGTGCCACTACGGGGCACCTTTAGCTTCCTGAACCCCAACCCCACACCGGGAAGCTACACGATCAGCATCGATATCAATCGCAATGGTTCCTATCGCGATCCAATTGATCGAATTTTGACTGGCACCGCCCAACCAGGCAACATCTTAGTGGAATGGGATGGGCGAGATGGACAGGGCAACCCAGTCCCAGCAGGCACAGCAGGTTTCGGTGCCCAGGTCACGATCAATGCTGGGGAAGCCCACTTTCCCCTCCTCGACTCTGAGGGGTCTGGAGGCCTGATTATTCAGCGGACCAGCCCTCTAGGAGCGGATGCCGACCGGGTTTACTACAATGACGCGGGGTTGGCAACCGGAGGTGGCCCGCCCAATCCGCTAAGCCTATTGCAGGGCGGCAACAGTTCAAGCGGCAATGTTCACGCCTATGGCAATGGCACAGGGGAGGGCTTTGGCGATCGTAAAGGCATTGACACCTGGACTTACCTACCTTCTACGCCAATTCCTTTACAGGGCAACTTGGTAATTGCAGCGGCTGACTTGGTTATCAGCAAGACTCACAGTCCAAACCCAGTGACCGTTGGCACCAATATCACCTACACGATCACGGTTAGGAACAATGGCCCCAGTAATGTCAATGGCGTGACCGTTACTGACACCATTCCACCGGAAGTGACAGGGGTGCGCCTAGTATCTTGCACACCCCAAGGTCCTCAGGGCAGCGCCGCCTGTTTGAACGCCACGATTAATGGCAATACGCTTAATTCCACAGTCCGACTCAACAACGGCAGTGCTGTTGTTTACACAATTACCGGCTTGGTCTCTGCTATTCCCAGTTCTGGCCGCCTTATCAACACGGCCACTGTGCAGCGCCCTAACGACGTAGCTGACCCAGTGGATCAGGACAACAGCGGCGGCACTAACCGCACAGAAAGTGCAATTGACGAGGCGGTGGTTATTGCCAGCCCAGTGTCACCAACCGGGCTCAAATCAGTACGCTTGTTTACTGATGTTGATAACAGTGGCTCTCTGACCACTGGCGACATCGTGGAGTACACCGTCGTCTACATCAACACCACCAACACCGCAGTCAACAATGTCCTGATCACTGATCCCTTAAACACGAATCTCTTGCAGTTTGTGGCTGGAAGCTACAGCTATGAGGCCTTTGGCACGGGTACCACAGTGCAGGCGAATGCCAACTACAACGGCACTAGCGACCCCAACCTCACCAGTCCAAGCACACGTGGCACTTTGGCGGCAGGTGGCGGACGGGTGGTGATTCGCTTCCGGGCAGTGGTCACCGCTGGCTCAGGTGTCCAAGTGATCAACCAGGCCAGCGCGACTTCCGATGGACCGGTTAGCCCCTCCTTAACTGATGCTTTAACCAACACGGGTGACATTGCTCAGCTCTTGGATGACGGTATTAACCAGGGCAACTTGCCCGGCACCGGCGATGATGACCCCACGTTGCTAGTGGTGGCTGCACCTGGGCCGCCCCGTTTCCGCCTGGTGAAGCGGGTGACTGCTGTCTTTCGTGAGAATCGTCGGATTGCTTTTAACGGGCTCAACGAGGATGCCTCTGACCCTGATGACAACGCGCCAGGCTGGTCGCAACTGCCAACCCCAGGTTTAGCCGGAGCATTCTCGGTCGGAGATGCTAATTCCCTCAGCTCTGGCGATCAGATTGAGTACACAATCTATTTCCTCTCAGATGGGGCTAGCCCATCGCCAGGGGTGAATCTATGCGATCCCATTCCTACAGGCACGACCTATCTCACCAATGGACCTGCCGGTGGTGAAATTCAATTGAATCGAGCTGGGACCAATACAGTACTGACCAGCAATGCTGACAGCGACGCAGGCCGCTTTGTGCCTCGTCTCAACCCGGTAGGATCCCCCTGTCCCAACAGCAACAACCCCAACGGCGCAATTTTAGTAAACCTGGGTGATGTTCCTAACCAGGGTGGAGCAAACTTCGGCTTTATTCGCTTCCGCGTCAGAGTTGATTAAGGGACCAACCGGCCTGCTTGCTAGCCAATGGTTAGCAAGCAGGCCGGTTGCTATCACTCATCGATTTGAAATTTGACTGCCAGATTTTGTAGTTTCTCAGCCAACCATTGCTCAAACAATTCATTTTCTAGAGCCTGTTGCAGTTGAGGATCGGCTAAGGAGGCAGGCAAAAAGCGCTCGACTCGAAACAATCCCCAATCTCCTTCAAGCTCTATAGGACCAAGGATTGTTCCGGGTTCAGCCGCATCTACTAAAGCTCGAAACTCATCCGGTAAAGCCCCTCGGCTGACCGGTCCCATCATGCCATTGGTCACTGCGTCATCGCTAAGCGAATGGTCTAGAGCGAGCTGTTCAAATCGAGCTCCTGCCTCAAGTTGGCGACGTAATTCTTCAGCCAATTCGCGATTATTGACGATAATGCGCGAAAGCACGACCTGATCTAAAAACAGCTGGCGAGCCACAAAATACTCTGGCAATAAGTCTGCGGTGACCTGCACTTTGAGTTGGTCGAGTTGGAGGTCAAAAGCAATTTGCTGACGAAACTCTGCTTCTTCCAGGCCATTATCCGTTAGCCAAGCCTGGAAGCGATCTGGTTCGTTCAGGTCTTGCTCCAGCCGGAAGTCAATCACCGCCTGCTCTAGACTGGTATCGCTGGGTGCTAAATCTGCTCGCGCTTTCAGTTCCTGCTCCAGAACATGTTGACGCAGAATGTCACCAATGACAGGACCTAATTTGCCAGCTGCTTGCAAATACTTGAGGGCCTGTCTCAAGCTGATAGCCTGCTCATCAACGATCAGAGATGGTTGAGTCTCCATGCCGACATTGTATTGAATTTTCGGTATTGAATCTCTAGGACCAACAACCGCGATTCAACTGTCGGAATGCAGCTCATGGGGTTGAGTTTGCAAAATTCAACTAAAAAAAGACACCTGTATCCTAGCGAACCTGACTGACGACCGAGGTAGTTAGGCGGGGCTGAAACCAGTCCTCTGGGAAGACGGAGTAGTCGCTCGTTGACTCCGTTGTTGACTCCGTTGTTGACTCCGTTGCAGGGCTGATTGCAGTACGACTAGTTCCACCTAGAGCGATGGGAGATTGAATTTGCTTGACGGGTCTGGCTGTGGGCGTAACGGGTGCCGTGGTTGCGGGCTGTTGCTGTAAATTGTGCAGTCGAGCTTCGGTCTCAGCAAGTTGGCTTTCCAGCAGCCTTAATTCCGCTAAACGCACTTGACGGTTGGCCTCCAGGTAGCTAGTCTCCTGGCGAATGCGCTGCATTCTGGCTTGATGGTCAGCCGTACGTCCAGGTTGATAAACAACACCAAAGTACAGCATTGTATTTTCTGCATTGACTGGGTTAATTGCCGCCGAAAGATTCAAACCAAAGTCATTTTCTGTATTGGGGTAAGCCGGAGAGGGAGCAGCGATGGGTAAATGAATGTTGTTGGACACGGCTGTACTATTTGTCTGATTACCCACTCGCACTGTTTGGCTGTTGGCCTGGCTATTCGTTTGCTGATTGGTTTGATGATTAGTTTGCTGGTTGGTTTGATGGTTTAGCTGGTTGTTGAGCTGCATATTCTGGTTGCTAAGCTGCTGTTGCATGTTGTTGTGGGAGTTCGGTCCCACGTTCATCAACTGGCCGCTAGTTTGCGTTTGTGCCTGCGCCTTAGGCATGGACATTTCTACTGCAACCAAGAGCAAGAGGGCCGCAGTTCCAGTCTTTGCAACTGTCTTAACAAGGCTAATAGAACCAATTTTGTGCTGACTCATGATCAAAGATTCCCATAGCGGTTTCAGAGGCATCGGCGGTTCTACCAACTCACTTTTTAATCGCTACACATCGACCCCTCCCAACCTCTCCTTGCCAAGGGGAGGTGCCGTAGGCGGTGGGGTTCTGATTTGTCACTCTCGTTTAGGGAATTGGTATTATTGGCTGCCTGTTGATAACTGTCTGTTAGTTGCAGGTAGTTACAAGCGTCTCCAGAAGCTCTTGCCCCATTACGCCTTATTCTAGAAAAGCTAACAACCAGCAGCAGTACCCTGTAATGTACTCTTTGCGCACTCTTCAAGCCCTTCAGAAGGAGTTGGAGATTAGAGCCAGCTAGGGTATGGGTTAGGACTAATGCAGGCGACGAGCAGGTGGAATTCGGTGAATCTTCAGTAAGTCAGTGATGGAGCCACAGTAGGTGGGTAAGCCAAAACTAGCCGGACTGACCACCTTATAAGTAAAGTGGCGATAGTCCAAACAGAAACGTTCCCAGGGACCAACCTGAATCCGAAACAGAACGATAATTAGATTGATCAAAGCGGGTGTGAGATCTACGCGTAAATAAACCCGTTTGCCCAAATAGGCACAGATCTCTTCAATACAGCCATTGAGAGAAGTACGGTCGCTGCCTAAGGTAAGCCATTGCTCGTGCTCTGTCTGCGGCAGACTCAACAAATGAGTCACGATGCGGGCAACATCCTGAGCATGCACAAAGTGAAAGCTCGCATCCATTTTAAGGAAGCGAATCAACCCGATCCAGCGCAACACTTCGGGGATACCAGCAGAAATGTGGGAATAAGGTTTGTTGCCCTCACCCCCAAATAGCATCGTGGGAAATACTGTGGTGATTCGTGAGGCGATCGGCAGCGACGACAAACGGCTCAAACAGGTGTATTTGGTGCGCATGTAATCGTTGCCAATCTGCCCTGCTGCCGGGAGCAGTTTGTTGTTGCGATCCAATAGGCTCGCCGTCGAGAAATAGATAATTTTCTCGCAGCGTTGAGGGTCGAGTAGCTCGAACAGGCGCAAGGTTTTGACCACATTGATGTCGAAAACTTCTTGCGCCCCTCCCCAAGCTGTGGCTGTATGAATCACATAATCTATCGTCTTCAGGAAAGAGCCGAACTGCTCAATCTGATGCAGATCGCCCTCCAGCACCGTGATCCCCGGACGGGCGTTGCAATCTACTCGCAACTTAGCCGGATTACGAACCAGGAAGAACAGATCGTAATCAGTCTCCTGGATCAGGCACTCCGCCAAGTAGTGGCCGACACAGCCACTGGCTCCAGTCACAAAAACGCGCTTGGGCTCGTCAGCTATTCGAGTCGGGGTTGTGTCGCGCTCTGGCATCTAAGGGTGGGCAGCTAGCAAGTGATCGGCCTGCTTCACAGTTTCAAAGAAGAAGGCAGCATTCTCTTCGGGCGTGGTCGGCAGAATGCCATGCCCCAAATTCATGATGTGGCCCCGGTTGCCAGCTTTGCGAATGACATCTAGAGTGCGTTCGCGAATTAGCTCTTTGGTTCCATACAACACACAGGGATCGAGGTTGCCTTGAACTGCAACCTTGCCTAAGCGCTGACGAGCTTCTGCCATGTCTAGGGTCCAGTCTACGCTGATGATGTCCACACCGGATTTAGGCATGCGGTCCAAAATACCAGCACTGTCGTTGATATAGAGAATCAACGGCGTATCCGGGTGAGTTGCCTTCACCTGACGGACAATCTGCTGCTCGTAGGGCAGCGCGAAGGTTTCATAGTCAATCGGGTTGAGACGGCCCGCCCAGCTATCAAACAGCTGCACCACTTGAGCACCACAGTCGATCTGGTACTTGACGTAAGTGGCAATCGCGTCAGCCAGCTTGCTGAGCAACTGATGCAGCAGTTCAGGCTCACGGAACGCCATGCCCTTGACAATGCTGTAATCCTTGGAGCTTTTGCCCTCAACGGCGTAGGCAGCCAGGGTCCAGGGAGCACCAACAAAGCCCAACACAGTAGCCTGACCATCCACTTCCTGACGCAGCGTGCTCAGAATTTTGCGCACGAAGGGGAGTGAGGCTTCAGGATCTAGCGGTGTCAATGCCTCGATCTGGGCTCGAGTCCGGATCGGGTCTTCAAACATGGGCCCCTTGCTCTCGACGATGTCGAAGGGAATACCCATGCCTGGTAATGGCGTGAGGATATCGGAGAACATGATCACGCCATCGGGCTTGAAGGCGCGAAAGGGTTGCAACGAGATTTCAACCGCCAGGTCAGGATTCTCCGAGCGTTCCCGGAAAGACGGATACTTCTGCCGTAGTTCTCGATAGACCTTCATGAAGCGACCTGCCTGCCGCATCATCCACACAGGGGGCCGATCGAGGGCCTCCCCCCGTGCTGCTCGCAATAGCCGGTCGTTCACCATACAGCCTCTACTTGTTTTAGAAATCCTGTTAAAAACCGTTCCTGATTATAAGGTTTCGTTGGCCTCCCTGTAGCAGAGACAACCAGCGGAGCCAATCTTCAGTCTGGAAGAATCGACAGGAGTTGGGTCTAAGGAGGGATTCCGGGGGCATAGGTCTAGTGACCTACACTAGGGGTATTGCTGACATGACGTTGCCCATGCCCCCCCGCTGGCCCCGAGAACCTGACATTAACGACCCAGCTTACCGTAAGCTGGCAGACCGAATTAACTTTGCTGTACATGTAGCCCTTTTTGCAGCCTGCAATTCTGGGGCCTGGTTTTTCCGCATCTTGGGACAAGAGGATTGGGCCTGGACCCCCTGGCTCACAGGTACATGGGCAGTAGTGTTGCTGGGACATGCCGTGTGGCTCTTCTTCCTAGTACGCTACAACACCTCGGATCCATCTTCCCTGCCTGATTGAGGTGTGCTTTTATGGCTAGTTCAAACCTTGCCCCCCGAATCGAGCTATTGGCGGCAGAAATTGGCGACCGTGTTTACATGGATATCGCTAAATGGCATTTGCAGCTCAACAATGCTCATTTACACAAGCCATTAGCCGAGCGGCTCTACCCACTGATCGCCGACGGCAAAGTGCCCACTGAGGATCAAGTCAACCGCATCCTCGGCGAGATACCCGTGAAAATTGGCGGCGGTCGCCACGAAGTCCCTCTCCTGAACCTACTGCCCATGCAGGGACTGGTTAGCCTGATGGACGTTCTAGAGGAATTCGCTCGCCGCAAGGACTGGTAGGACTGGGACGGGTTAGGACTGGGGCTTGCAACTTTCGGGTATTAGTTCGGGTATTTAATCAAGACTGATACTACTCAATGCTGGGGCTGGCCCAGGCTGCAAGACCAGCTTGGGCTGCTAATCTCTGCTCAACCTTTCAACCTTGCTGGGGCAATTACTGGAGCAAGATTTTTAAGGCGAGAGGTTAGCTGCGCTGTAGGATGAATGGTCCAAGGCAAGCCTCTACAGACCGCCCTATGAATCAGGAACTCCCTCCACTTCCTAGCTGGCCAGAGCGTTGGCAGGCAACCTTAGGTTGGCAACCTGATGCTGGTCAGCAATTGCAGTTTGAGCAGATTTACGCTGAGGTACTCACAGCCAATCAGCACCTGAACTTAACCCGCATCACTGCACCGGAGGACTTTTGGGAAAAGCACCTTTGGGACTCTTTGCGGGGCATTGCGCCCTTGCAGGAACTAGGGGCACAGCGGGTAATTGACATTGGGACTGGAGCTGGCTTTCCCGGTCTGCCAGTTGCTGTGGCCCATCCCGACTGGCTGGTCACGCTCCTTGATGCGACTCAAAAGAAGATTGCTTTTCTGGAAACTCTGCTGCAGCAAGTTGGCCTTGCCAATTGCCACACTTTGGTAGGCCGGGCTGAGGCGATTGGTAAACAGAAGCAAGGTGCCTATGACCTGGCACTGGTTCGCGCTGTGGGTCCTGCCGATCGCTGCGCCCGATATGCCCTGCCCTTGTTACGGCCTGGTGGCCTAGCCATTCTTTACCGCGGTCAATGGACTGCCGAAGAAGCTGATGTACTGCAAATTGCCTTGCAAGAATTCGATGGGGTTTTGGAGCAGATTGATGCTTTTACCACTCCACTCACACAAGGGGTGAGACACTGTATTCACATTAAGCGATCTAGCTGATAATCTCTCAAGAGCAGTAAGTTAGGATTCTCTCCTTGACCATTCTTTTTTCACTCTTTTTTACAAGAGATCAGCTAAATCAGCCTGGTTTTTAACAGATTTTCGATTTGCATTTAGAGGTGAACATTTGGTTAATCTTCAATGCGAATTGAACTCAGAAAAGGGGTCTGACCCCCTAGGGACTGAACGCCCGAATGCCCAGAAATTCCGAAACTTGTGATCGAGCTAACTGTACTCAAGAGGCGGTAGCGGTAGTCAACTAAAGAAGAGCTTCTGGGGGGAAGTACGATTTTATGTTTAAGCAAGGCGCGGCGACCGATCTAAATCTGCTACAGACATTCATAAAAAAGGGGTCAGACCCCCTTTTGCAAATGCCCCTAAACCCATTTCTATCCGACATTGTGCCCTTAAAAACGAGAGGCTACCTCCCTTTGCCAAGGCTTTAATCGCCGGCGTAGGCTTCTATTTGTCCAGGGTGAGTATCTACTAACAATGACTGCCAATGGCTGCTGATGATCTCTCGCTAGTTTCGCTGCTGAGTCCAAGTGCAATGGACCGCATCTTGCTCCATCTCGCCTTTAGTGCCTTGAGGACCGGCGGACATCGTCATGGCACTTTCCTCAAT
>NZ_JACJPL010000020.1 GCF_014696065.1 Leptolyngbya sp. FACHB-261
CTCGCTTGCGACGAACCCAAGGCTATGCGAAAAGTCTGTGATTATTCTCCTTTAGGGCTTTGGATTGCTCGCAGTAGGCTGGGAGAAAGGCTGTAGAGCGGAATGATGGAGCCACGGCCTTCTGGATAGACTAGGACTTTGCTCACCAGGTCTCGGGCTTCGAGGCTCAAGAGCAAGGACCGCAGCGCTTCGGGTTCCAGGCTGGTATCGCGGCTGAGCAGGCCAAGCGTGACTCGCGATTGAGCGCCGTTGGCTTCGATGTAGTTGGCGATCACGAGCAAAATCAGTTTGAGCTGAGCGGGGAGTTGGAGGCGACGGACGATGTAGTCCCACAGAGCAAGACGAGTTTGAGAGGACATGAGGTTTTCAGGTTGAGAGCTGAACTCAGGCAGGGGCTATAAGATTTCCAAATCAGAAGAACGAAACTTTGCTTAGAATTAGCGAAATTTGCTTAGAATTAGCGAAATTTCGCTCTCGATTAACAAACTTTCAGTCCCGATTAGACAAACTTTGCTCCGAACGATTTATTTTCCTAATCTGAGCAGCAAAATTTGCTTAGAATTAGCGAAATTTGCTTGAAATTAGCGAACTTTTGGTCTTGAGTAGCGAAGTTTCGGTCTCGAATAGCAAAATTTCAATGCCAGCAGGCAAATTTCAATCAAGACGATGGACTCTCCCAGCGCGAACACAGAAATTTGGCAATAGCGGATGAGTCTTTCCTACCCAGGAGCGGAATTTTGGTTCTGTGTTCAGGCGGTTGATTGCTGCGGTTGAAGTTCTCGATAGCGCCGATGCCAGAGATGCCGCCAGTAGACTAGAACGTCTTCGGGGTAGGTAAAGCGCTGAACTTCGCTTTTAATCACGTGTCCCACCCATTCGAGCAAGCGTAAATCGTTGCAACTGAGGATGGTGCGGGCGCAAGCTTCGCTCCAAGCGGCGAATTTGCGATAGCTGATGAACTGACCGCCCTGATCGGCGCGATGAACGAACAAGACATGCGTCCAGTGTTCGATGCGGCAGATGCGCGATTTGGGAATGCCTAAGAAACGGGCGACCTGAAGTAGGGAAATGCAAAGCTGCGGTTGCAACACCTGGGTAAGGTGCATGGAAAGGACTCCAAAATTTTGAGGGCAATGAGATCCTGTGACCCTATTCAGGGCCAAGGAAGGCAAATGTTAAACTGCCCCCTAGCCGCCAGGTTGCGATGAACAACCTGACGGTTAGTTCCCCAGAGTTTGAGTAAGACCCTGGGGGACGCCTAGGGGTCCAGTTGCCTGTCATGGAAAGTAGCAGGGACTGGATTCCGGAGTCAAGGGGGTAACCCAAAAAAGATCCCTGTGTTGCAGCGAACCGAGCAAAGTAAGCACCGAAACCTAGCTTCAGTCTCATTCCACTTAACTGAGTCTCTTCCTAGCCAGTCAGAAAAACGACAGCTAGGCTGGGATGAGGATCTCAGCTCAGTTTTGAAAGCTGAAACGAGACTCGTTTATCAGGTGATTAGGAGCCTCGCTTCCCGAAGCCTTTCGCCTAAGCAGTAGGGAATTTCTGTGCCTGATCTCATCATCACACCCTATCCATTCACTGAGTGAGGAATGCCTCAACCTCAAAACTTGTCAACACCAATGTACTGGATCCGAAAATATGTGGAAAGATTCTGCCTAGTCGGCTGAATTGGTACATTATGTGGAAAGATTCTGCCTATCTACCTGATTTTAGGATGTCATACGAAAATCATCTGCCTAATCACCACTATGAGGATGTTATATGGAAACTTTCAGTCCAATATTAGTTCGGCAGCTACGCGTGGCTTGGTTGAATCCTGCAAGTTCGATAGACTGGCTAATTCGAGGCTAAAGGATTGCAATGGGAGAGAATGACTTCACAGAAGCAGATTGGCGCTGTCAGATTGTAGTGCGGCTTGCGGCTCCGACCATATTGCCAGGCAGCAATACTCTCTTGCCAATCGGAGCGATTGGAAAAGGAGTTGCTGAAATAGATTACAAAGCTAATCGGGTTACTTTTCCAATTCCAAATGCAACGGCTTTGTTCTTTAACTTGTCCAAGAGGCACTACGAATCGGCTCGCGTTACTTCACAAACATTTTCTTCCGGCCCAGATTCGCACAGCCTTCCTGATGAGGATATTTTCTCGTATTTGGAGGACGTAATGGCGTCAGTAGTTTTTGCCTATACCGCGCTTGAGGCGTTCGCTAACGAAGAGATACCAGATGACTTCGTTCACACAATCACCAAATCCAAATGCAGCGAGGTCTTCAATAAATCGCAAATCGAGCGGTCATTGAGCTTACAGACAAAACTTAGAGATATTTTGCCAGGCATCACTGGAATTACTTCGCCAAAGGGAACAAAGGTGTGGCAAGATTTCGTTGCTCTGGAAGAGCTACGAAACAATATTATTCATATGAAAACGATGGATAGACAGCACGTTGGCTATTCTAATCAGTCCATTTGGAGCAAACTCGTAAGTGAGCCTGTGCCTTTCGTTCTACCGTCTGTCAAAGCGATGATTGACTATTTCTACACATCAAGGCAACTCAAACCGCATTGGTATGAGCACTTCCCGTCCTGAAAGCGACTAACAGCCGCCGAACAAGGTGCTGCACCCGACCGCCTACAGTCTGCGTTACGCTTCGCCTTCCAGGGGCGGGTGAGCTCAATCGTTATGCCGCTGGGTGATCGGTGGGAAATTGTGAGAAGTCAAGTTTGAGATGGGATTGTCTGTGAAGAATCGCGAATTGAAATAGTTCGAGCAATATCTGTAATCAGGAGTAATTCAAATGCTCACTTTGCCTGGAAAAGCTTTAGTTCTCGCCTTGGCAAATTTTGCCATAATTTCTACAGTTGTTGGCTCAGCCATTGCACAAGCGTCAAGATTAAAACCGTTGTCACTGTATTGGAGTGCCCAAAGGGAAGACAACTTCGTAACTGCTACGCAGCAAGGTCGAAGAGACGCTGTTAGTTCTGGTTACAGTAGCATTGGTGTCGAAGCGTGTATCCTTACTAGCCAAGAGGAAGGAGCAGTTCCTTTCAATCTCTATTGGAGTGAGCAGAGAGGTGACAATTTTACTGCTGCAACCAGACAAGGTGCTGCAAGTGCTAGGGATGCAGGATATGTCTTTGTCAGAACCGAAGGGTACATATTCCCCACTCAGCAACCAGGAACGATTCCAATTTATCTTTACTGGAGTGAACAAAGAGGTGATAATTTCACTACTCCAACTAGAGAAGGTATCAGAGACTCTAGGGCTGCGGGATATGTTCGCGCCAGGATCGAGGGATATGTTTATCCACCGAATCGATGCTGAGTAGCTAGATTTTTATTTGATAATAACAGGGTGAGCGCTGCTCACCCTGCTTTTGTCATTGAGGTACTATAAAAATATCTTCTCGAAGGCGAAGCTTATGACTTCAATGTCGAGTGAACAAGCAACAATCATTTGTACAGAACATGGACTGACAATCGCGGGTACACGCACTAGCCTTTATGATTGGAAAGGAAGCGATTTGGGCAAAACTAGAGGAACAGAAAGCGAGACGAAATGCCGCACAAAACCAATGACTTTCTTGGTTGACTACAATCTAGACGGCTACGCGCTTATTTTTCTCGGTACATTGACAAAACTGGGTTGACTTGAATTCATATGCATCCAATTTGTCACTTTTAGAGAAGTTAGGCTGTTAATGGAAAGTAGCGATCGCGCAGCCTGGCTTTATGCTCAAGAACACCAGATGCTGATCCTTGCAGCTAACCGACATATGAAGGGTGAAGATTTGCTTGAACAGGTTATGCGTGAGGAGAATACTGAAAAATTCGTTTCCAGTATTAACAATTGGAAGTCTTGATCGCCCTAGTGAAGCTGATTATCGAGAGCAATGTGTTGACCACCTTATTGAGATTGCCGTAGACATTGATCAGTATAAGGGAGTTGGTCGGCTGTTTATGCCGTAGGAATTAAGAGATCGCAGTCTTGTCGTTGGGAACACGGTATAACAATGCAAATGCAGCGGACGGTTGAGAGTCGCTAGTGCTGGGTTTGAAGTTATCTGCCGCCGCTGATTTGAGCTGTTAGGCGCCGTGAAGCAGCTTCCAGGTCAACCCATCGATAGGAATGGCAAGGTCGTTGCTGTTGGCTCGCTTATGCACGTACTGCACCTGTCCAGCGACTAGTTCAATAGGCTACCGCCCGATGAACGCGCGGACGTCGAATCTATGGTCGGTGAGGTTTTCCCTGTGGAAGAGATTGATGAATACGGTCAACCTTGGGTTAGCAAGAGCTGGCTGAACGAAGCAGAAGGCACTTGCCGCTCTCACTCCATGGCGCTGGAGGCAAGCGAGATGGAATACGTGACGAGGATGCAGCAGTATGAATCTGTAAAATTTGCTATAACAATTACGGAAAATTTGGCTATGCTTACTCTAAGTATTATCGCGATCTCATTACTTACAGGGATTTTCTATCAGGCAGTGAGTGAAGCCTTGGACCGACGCAGACATCCTCCACAGGGTGAACTTGTTGATATTGGGGGATTTCGTCTACATCTCAACTGTATTGGGCAGGGTATAACAACGGTTGTTATGGACGCTGGTGGTGGTGCTCCCTCAATTACATGGGGCTTGGTTCCATCTGAAATTGCTAAATTTACCCGAGTTTGCACTTATGATCGAGCGGGGTTGGGTTGGAGCGATCCCAATCCCGGAAGCTCCCGCACCAGTCAGCAGAACGTTGATGAATTGCATTCACTTTTGACTAAGGCTGGAATTAATCCTCCCTACATTTTAGTTGGGCACTCATTAGGTGGAGTCAATATGCGGCTGTATGCAAGTCAATATCCAGAAGATGTGATCGGATTAGTGTTAGTCGATTCTTCCCATGAAAATCAGATGACATCCGAAATGTGGAGGCGCATAAAAATGCAGTCTTGGCTTTATCAGGTTTTGAGAGTTGTCAGTCAAGTTGGAGTGCTGCGATTAATCGGGGAGATGAATCTGTTGCCAATTCTTGAGGACATTAAGCGAGAAATTCAAAAATATCCACTGGCAGTACAAACCTTATTTGATACCTATAAAACCTTCTGTTACCGTCCCGACTATTGGGCAACCACATCCAGTGAACTGGCCAATATAAAAAAGAGCTTTGAGGAAGTTCAATCAGTTAGATCACTGGGCAGCCTGCCTTTGATTGTGTTGAGCCAAGGTTCTAAAGATTCAAAGATGAGTGATGAAAGATTCCAGAAATGGGCATCACTTCAGCTAGACTTGACCAAATTATCGTCAAATAGCCAACGTATCATTGCAGAAAATAGTGGACATCTTGTGCAACTGGATCAACCTGAATTGGTTGTTAGTGCAGTCCAACAGTTGATTGAGAGCGTCTAAAGTTATGAGTCTTCGATTGAGGCACGGCATCACAAATCTGGTGCAACGGACGGTATCAAGCCTTTGGGGTGTTGCAGCAAAGTTTAGCCGCCGCTGAACAGGAAAGTTATGCTGCCAAGTCTCCTGGTGCGGAAAGTACAAAGCTACTTGTAACATATTGATAATTATCCTAAACATGGACATTGCTACAAATGTTGCCTTAATAGGTGCGCTGTTTACATTTTTTGCTGCAATCCTTACAGCACTCGTTAGCTTCTTCCGCGAGCGATCTGAAAAGGAGAAATGGAGGAGAAGTTTAGAGTTTGAAAGAGTCAAATGGGAAAGAACAATGGAATTAGAACGCGAAAAATGGCAAAAGACCATTGAACTTGAGGAACGACGTATCAGGCATGAAGAAAATAAATGGATACTAGAACTCAACAGTCAGCGAGAACTAACGCTATACAAGATGAGACTTCGCACATATCCTGATATCTTTGTGGCACTTGAACAATTATCCCAATACCGCGTCAACGAAATCAATGAGAATAAAGCTAGAGAACTTGCCGAAAAGTTAAATACATGGGGATATAGCGATGCGAGTCTTTGCATGTCACCGGATACAAGAGAAGCTGTTTTCGCTCTCCGAAGAAAAATTGGTAAGTACTTGCAGAAGGAAATAAGTGCTAAAGATTTAACCAAAGGACCACGCACAGATCTAATTGAGTTGATGAGACGCGACTTAAATCACGGCTCGTTATGGCGAGAATTTGAGACATTGACAGGTAGAAATTTTGCAGAGATACAAAAATTTATTGAGAAAGAGGAGTCTTGATCTGTATGTACAGCATAACAATCCCGTTGCACACCGACCGTACAAAATTGATTAGTTGAGTCTGAGAGTTTGTTGCGGCGGGTGAACGGGGTCGTTGTATTGCTTAGGTTGCGGATCGTGGCAATAGTCAAGGGCTTCTCGTTGGTATTGAGTGAAAATTAGTTGAAGAGTGGTTGTGGTGGTAATTTAAAGGCAATTTCTAGATCAATCAGTGTGAGGAAATCCAGTGGAATTTTTCTTCAGCCAACTTATAGGTCTTCTAGTTGGTATTTTGTCATCCTGGGCTTTCTGGTATGTCCTGTTGCTAGCGAAGCCGAGAATTATTATTTCTAAAAATATAGTTTTCAATAAGAAGAAAGGAAGTCTGCTAATTAAAGTAATGAATCGAAGCAGAAGACAAGCAACAGATATTCAAGCAAGTCTGGCTCTGGTTGAACGAGATACTACTGGGAGATTCTTCACACTCCATAGTGCTCAACTCAGGAGAGATTCTCTCCCTGCCTTAGCTCCAAAACACGAATCGCATAATCCTTGGGGGCTTCGAACTGCCTATGTATTCGCTACTGATGAGGGAGTACAGATTTTGGAGAAATTGTCTTCTGCTTGTCAAAACGAAAAACGGCTAGTCTTTACATTGTCGGCAGCCGATGGATTGAGTGGGACAAAAGTTGTTCAGCAAATTTCATATCGGTTAGAAGATGTTAAGTCGGGACGATTTGGTGTGTGGCTTGAGGTTAGAGAGGATGAAGTACAACAGTTACAGCAAAGTAAACAGGACAGCGATGACGATGGAGATTTTATAGCATAGACAATTGCTGGTTGTAACCGTACAACAATCGCGTTGCAACGAACAGTTGAAAGGCTATTCGTCTACCCTTTGAGTTCTTTTGCTGCCGCTGAACGCAATCGTTGGGCAGCAGTTGCGTTATTGACGCACTATTGGATGAGAAACTCTTCTGAAGAAAATGATTAAGAGAGAACACTCTGCATGTCTGATTTTGTCCCTATTCTGCAGATTTCGACCACGAGTACCCCGACCCCAGCAATACTGAATCTCTTCCTACCCAGGCAGAAAAACGACAGCTATGCTGGGGCGAGTATTTCAGTTCAGTTTTGAAAGCTGAAATGAGACTTGTTTGTCAGATGATTAAGAGCACCGTACCCCGGAGCCTTTCACTTGAGAAAACAGTAGGGAATTTCTGTGCCTGCTCTCATCACACCCTCTCCATTCACTAAAGTTTAGTTTGACCCCGGCCAGGCTTGTGAGATTACATGGCCAGATGAGGGAGGAATGCCTCAACCTCGAAACTTGTCAACACAAATGCACTGAATCTGAAAATATGCAGAAAGATTCTACCTGTTTGGCTGAATTGCTACATTATGTGGAAAGATTCTGCCTATCTACCTGATTTTAGGGTGTTACATGGAAATCATCTGCCTAACCACTACTATAAGGGTGTTATACGGAAACTTTCAGTCCAATAATAGTTATCAAGGGGTTGTATTCCACAGCGTTGAAATGGTTCAAGATTTGATGGCAAAAGCAAAGACCCGAACAGGTCTTACCGTATTTACCACCCTTTTGGATAAGGTTTATGAAACAGGACGGAAGGTGACACAAGGGTTTAAGGAAACAATGGAAATTGTCTTTGATGAACACTTACCTAAATGAAATTACACAGCAAAACCGCAAAACTGAAAATTGTATTTTATTTAATCCATGATTCTAAGTGATGAAAAAACAACAGTTCCGGTTCTGGTGCAAAGCATGAATGTACCTATAACAACCCTCTATAGCGAATAAATATGAGAACGACGGCCCACGATCCCAAAGCTACTTTGATTGCTACCAAAATATTCAAAATTGGCAAAATTCCACCACTCAGCAGAGCGCCGAAATCACCGTGGGGAAGTTCAAATCCGGATAGCGTTATCACGGACAGTAAAATAAATACGAGCACTGATATCTTTTCCCAGACAGCGGCGTGCCAACGCTGATAAATTCCCTGCATCCATTCCGTAGATGAGGTCATGGCAATCAGTCCGATTGCCGTTCCCCCAGCTACTCCAGCCGCAAAGCCTCCTCCTGGACTAAGATGTCCACGAATCGCTAATTCAACTCCCACCAAGGCAGATATGGTTGCCCCCAACCGCGCCAGAATCATGGAAGATTCGTCGCTAAATTGGTAGACCTTTTTAGGTGGCCGTTCATTGGATAGGAGATACTTAGTTCCCATGATGGCGATTGTAAAAACAACCACTTCAAAAATCGTGTCATACAGGCGATTACGCAAGATAATACCTGAAACCGCATTCGGTATGCCGCTATCCTGGACCACCGCATCGACGATGGAGAACGGTAAGGTAGGAGCTGGATTTTCAGACAAAAATAGCATTTTGAAGAAAAATGCAATTCCTGCAACAATATAAATCCATTTCATCCCTTTATCTCCGATTTTGATGAGCTGTTGTGACTAAGCCGTACAGGGACAGAAACCATTTCGGCTTGCAAAATCTCGTGGATACGAGGGAGACGTGTCGTTGTTGTATAGGGGGGCATTGCTTTGGTCTGTGATTTCCCTTCTAAAGGCTCCGTATAGGCACAAATAGCATGTACATCCTTGTCTAAAAGGGCTTGGTGCAGCTCTTCCTCGTCCATGTAAGGTACGAGTTCGACTCGCATATAATGCTTGCCAAATACAGCGCGCAGATCTTCCAGTAGTTGGCGGAAGGAATGTTTTGGGGGAGATTCCGTTAAGTTGCCAGTAACAGCCTCATCTTTTAATACCCCCAACCGCAACACCAAGGACGATCGCACAGCCACCGCATATAGGCTAATCGCTAACAACGTTCCCACCAATGCTTCGGTTAAAGCCACATCTGGAGCACCCAGCACCGTGTAAACAAGGGCGGCGATCGCCCCCAAAATGCCCCGAATCACGAGAGCATGGTAAGGGTTCGTTTGAAAGATAACCATTGCAGCGGCCAGGGGCAACAGTGCAACAATGATATAAACATAGCTATCCATCACTACGCCTCCTAAAATTGAGGGTACGGCTGGGACTGCTGCTGGAGCAATAGGCCAGGACATAGCCCAGCATCGTATTCCATAGGACTAGGGAAAGAATTGCCAGGAGCAGGAGCGGCCACTCACGGGGGCGGAGTAGGAGCAGACCTGTAATGATGCTAATCGACCCCAAAGTGTCTGATACCGAAAGGTTGTGGAGTTTGAACAGCACCGATCGCCGAGTCAACAGAGACGAGGTACCCCAGAACCAGAAGATTAACCCAACTCCAATACAGACGTAGCTCAACAGCTTAATCATGAATCCCCCATTCGCTTGAGAATATGGGCCAGCAGCATAAATCCGGCATCTCCCACACTCAGGATGATGACACCTGCAACACCCAGCATCCAGTCATCCCGCAATACCGAAATCAGCAGAATCATCACTGCAGCTTTCGTTGCCACACTAGAAAATGCCAGCATGGTTTGCCAAATGTCCTCATCCTTCCATGCTTCGTAGAGAGGAATCAGCAGCGCCACAATCATTGCCATTAACGCCAGATTGAGAATCATGGCTGTTTCCTCCTACATACGCGATGAACTTCGTACCAGCCGTCTTCGTGATACTTCAAGACGGTGGTTTTAGGGGTAAAGGTAATTAGAAATATATCCAGGAAGATAAGGCCAGGTGTTCGCCTCGTCTTAACCCGCTCCATCACGATTTCTTCTTGAGTATGGGGTTGCAAAATCAGTTGAATGGCTTCCGAGTAGGCTTGGGGAATGGCTCGAACAATTTTCCATATTGCTCGTAGCAACTCCTTCAGCCGTGTGGGTGAAGTTGCGCCGCGAGGTAACAGTAATGCAACGCTCACACCAATGATGATATTTGCCACACTCAGGTTAGCCGTTAGCAAGAACCAGATTACCAATCGAAAAATGATATGTGCAATCATGCCATTGCCATCCAGAAGAGCGCGACTAAACTTAGGGCCATAACCCCGACTAGATGTTCAAATTCCTCCAGAACACGGGGTAGTTTCAGAACCACCTGCCGGAAAATTGCCAGGTAAAGAATCCACCCCAGGAAGATGGTGCCTAAAGGCTTCACAGTATTTGCGAAGGTATATGCCTCGTAATACACAACGTTAGCCGCGAACAATCCACCCAGAAGCAGCACCATCGCAGCCCAAAAACCCGGTTGAAGAGATGGCCGCTCTGACTCATTTAGGTTTTTATGAGGCAAAAAGATGAACTTCGCAAACGAAATAGATGTTCCTAAAGCTGCAACGTTCATCGCAATCACCTGCCAGGGCAGCAAATTCTTCATGGTTAACACCTTTGCCCCAAAACCCGACAGCAAAGGAAATCCTGAAATTGAGAAGCTGGCAATCACGAGGGCAATCCAAAGAGGAGTATGGAGCGATCGCTGGTTCAGCTCTTTGAAACTGCGGCTGGGCAGTTTTCCCGCTTGAAGAAACAGAGAAGCCTTTACCAACCCGTGGGTTAGGGCATAGAACCCGCCAACCTCTGGAGCCGCTAGGATGAAGCCCAACTGCGACACCGTATGGAATGCCAGCATCCGTTTTACATCCTTCTCAAAGACCGCATAGAACACCCCCAACAGTGCCGTTCCTACCCCAAAAAAACGCACAATTGGGTCCATCTCTTCTAGAAAAAGGGCGAAACGCACCATCGGCAGCACCCCTGCCTTGACCACCATCCCAGACATCAGGGCTGAAACGGGCGATTCTGACTCAGAGTGGGTGAGCGGGAGCCAGAGTCCTGATACAAATATGCCTGCTTTAGTCAGCAGACCTAAAAAAATGAGGGCGATCGCTTCATAAGGTGCTCCCCGTAATCCTTCAAAACCAAAGGAATGATGGGCCTTATAAACCAGTACTGCTCCCACCAAATAGAACAGCATCGCGATGTTACTGATGAATAAATAGCGCAGTCCAACCCAGATCGATCGATCTGTTCTTGGATAAGTAATGAGCAAGAATGCAGCAATACTCAAAACCTCTAGTGCTACATACAAACTAATTAAATCGGAGCAGATTAACGCTGCATTCACACTACCGTGAAGGATCAGGGTTTGTGCAAAGAAGAAGGAAGAGCGATCACTCTGCCAGCAATAAAAAATGACAGCAGTTGTAACGAGAGCATTGGTCAAAATAAAGAAACTTGCTAACGGATCTAACAGCAGGCTAACCCCAAAGTTATCCAGTAACCGTAGCGTAATGGGTTCGGATGCAAGAAATAACCATATGGAATAGGCTACCGAAACTAAAGTGCCAGCCAGGGCAAGCGATCGCGAGAGGCGAGGTAACAGGTAAATCAGAAAACCCACCGCAAACGGAAATCCGATCCAGGACAAAGTAAGGGCTGTCATAATGTTTGATTCCGCTCAATCTCGTTGCTTTCCAAGGTGGGATTATCACGCGACAGCTTCATCACACCGACCAGCATAAGAGCCTGAATTGAAAAGCCAATAACAATTGCCGTCAGGATGACCGCCTGAGGTACAGGATCGGCATAGGCTTGTGGCGTTCCCTCAGTAACAATAGGCGTAAACCAACCATCTCGCGCTGCTATGACGATGTAGTAGGCAATCACCCCAGTACTCATCACATCCATAGAGATGATTTTCATGACCAGGTTCTTTTTCAGAATGATGCCGAAGAACCCCAATAGAATAGTGGCTAAAGCACAAGCTTCTAACACAGATTCTTCCAATAACATCTGCATAAGCACCTTCAGAAAACACGCCACACAAGATCAAACGATGCAAAATCGTTACTCACTCGCTGCTTCTACAGGCGTGGTAAGTTCTGAGATGGGCTGAGTGGATGAACCAAAGGCAACCCGCAAAAAGGGTGGAGCCAGAAAAGTTGTCAAGATCACCATGATAATAATCGACACCTCCAGCGGCTTATCCAAAATGCCGCTAGCTGAACCGATGCCAGCAAACACTAGACCCACCTCACCTCGAGGGATCATCCCAACCCCGATCGCGAGGCGATTGATTCCGGGTAGTCCAAACACTCCCCAGCCCGTCACCAGTTTGCCAATGATCGCCACTCCCACCAAAAAGACAGCAATCCATAGTCCCGCCCGATTGTCTGGTACCATCGGGTTCAAAACACCGAGGTCAGCACGCGCTCCCACCGTCACAAAGAAAATGGGTACTAGTAAATCGGCGATCGGTTTGATTAATTCATCTAACTCGTTCCGGGCATCAGTTTCATCGAGTACCAAACCCGCTGCAAAGGCACCCAAAATCGCTTCGAGATGAATAGCATTACCTAAAAACGCCATAAAGAAAGCGAAGATAAATGCCGGAACCACAATATTTCCACGGGTTTTGAGCTGATCCACGATCGCCACAAAACTTTTGTTAAAGACACCCCCCAGCAAAATTGATCCAATCAAAAATGCGGTAGCGCTGACAATCAAGTAGATGACATTGGCAACATCAATCTCACCTGTTTTGGCTAAACTGGCGACTACAGCCAGGACAATAATGCCGAGAACATCATCAATCACCGCCGCGCCAACAATGATTTGCCCTTCTTTGGATTTGAGTTGACCTAACTCTGACAACACTTTAGAGGTAATGCCGATACTCGTTGCCGTTAACGCAGCCCCCGCAAAAATCGCTGGAATTGCTGCGACATGAAAGAGCATCATTAACCCTGCCGTGCCTGCCGTAAAAGGTGCCGCGACTCCGACACAGGCGACAACCGTGGCTTGAATTCCCACTTCCTTCAGCTGCCGCAGATCGGATTCCAATCCAATTTCAAACAGCAGAATAATCACGCCGATTTCAGCCAGAACCGAAATCACTTCACTTTGCGACTCAAAGATCCGGGTCAGCGCATCCGGTGCCAATTGATTCAATCCTTGCAGCGCTGTCATAATCACCGAGTCAGAAGCAGACAACCCCCCTTCGGGAAAGATTACTAGGTGCAACGCCGAAACGCCGACAACCACACCGGCGACCAGTTCCCCCAAGACGGGCGGAAAATCCAGTCGCCTAGCAACCTCTGCACCGAGCTTGCTGGCCAGATAAATCACTACCAGCGTCAGCAATACACCAGACAGAATAATGGGTGAATCCTCAGCAACAACGGTCGCTAGGACTGGTAGCGGAGCCATGAGAGCGGCAATTCTCTCACTGAAAGAAGGCAGAATGTTAGACAAAATCATGAGTTTAAAGCGATGAAGGTTAAGGGTTTGGGGGAGTCATAAAACGGCAGGGGTTATGAAAAAAGCAACCAATTAAGGACGGTCATGCTTTGGATGCAGTTGCCTAGATCGAGACAAGCTTAGTCGTCAATCAGTGACGCGGGCGAATAGGTGTTGAGATGATCTTGAATCACAATCAGCTCCTCCACTTGGGCATCATCTAAATCGACTAACGTTTTGAATAACGGTCAACAAAAAGCCGGGGTTATGGCCCGGCCATTTAGGTCTGTGTCGTCTCGATTCAACAGCCGTCTGGTCCACAGAAACTGTGCCCGTACAGTACCTCCGCGTCACAGATATAGATCATGCCCGCGAAATCGAGGAAAAACTTCACTGCGACCTGATCCGCAATATTCTCGGCCATATCCCGATCCGGGGTGAGCACCTCGAATTTTATATTCGCATTGGTGTCAGAAACGTTGGGTTGTCCCGACGAGCGCACGTTGCGACTGCCTTTACCGCCGGTTGCTACAACCGTATAACCGGTTGCCCCGGATTCTTCGATGATATCGGCGATCTTTTTCAGCAGAATCTTTTCCGTGACGATGACGAGCTTTTTGGCTGGCTTGGCCATGTTGGTTACCTCCTTACCTAGATATATGGATCTTATATATGAGTCGCTTAGTCTGCCGGGTCAAGGGAGGGCCGACAGACCACGACCCGTCTGGGATTAGATGACGCCTAGGCCGCCGATCGCCTGGGCAAGCCCGAGGAAGAGCGGTATTCCCACGCCGATCGCAATGGGTGTACCGATGGCTGTGGAGGCACCGATGTAGGCAGAGGGATTGGCCGACGGGATACCGGCTCGCAACGTGGGCGGACCTGAGATGTCTGAACTCGAGGAGGCGATGACGGCCAGAACCACTACGCCACCAAGGCTGAATCCTGTGGTGTAGTGGGCAATCATACCGAGACCGAAGGCGATGAACCCATGCACCAGCGGTGCCACCACGCTATACACGACGTACCACTGGGCTACCTTGCGCAGTTCGCCAATCCTTGACCAAGCCTCCATACCCATAACCAGCATCAAAATCGAAAGCAAGCCGCGGAAGAGGGGGTCGTAGAAGCTTTTATAGACACTTTCTGGCTGGGTGAGTATGCCAAGAGCAATGCCAAGCAACATTGCCGATAGGGCAGGACCCCGGAGGCTTTCCTCCACGATCGGCCATATTTTGACCCGATTATCCGCAGACTGCTGCTTGCTGAGATACTCTTGCCGGGTTTTGGGATAATCCTGCTGATCGGGATAATCGCCTGCTGCAACGGTCTGCTTGCTGAGATACTCCTGCTTGCTGAGAGACTCGCCTGCTGCACTACGCTTCTTCTTGTTGAGATAAATATTGGCAATCACAATCGCAGTTACGAGCGCTGGGATATCCATGAAGGGATAGAGTGCGCCAGCCCATGCCTCGTATGGGATGTTTTGTCCCTCCAGTACCGTCAGGGCGGCGGCCATAGTAGAGCCACTCACAGCACCAAACAACCCCCCGGTCGCAATCGCATCCACGGTGTTGACCTTCGGCAGCTTGGCCAACGTATAGCGCGCGATGAATACAATGAGAACTCCTAACGCTACAGCAAACGCTACGGGTAACAGCATCTCCGTTAGGCTGGAATTGCGGATCGCCTGACCACCGGTCAGACCGATTTTCATGAGCAGCATGAAGACGATGATCTGAGTAATTGCCTCTGGAATCACCAATTCGCTACCAAGGGCGGCAATGACCATACCACCAATCAGAAAGCTGAGTGTTGGGGACTGCAACTGCTTAACGAAGTCCAGTAAGAACAAGGACAAGAAATCCACGAATACCTCCTTCTGGCTCCTCTAAAAAAGAGCGATTATTGGGATAACTGAGATTTAAGAAGTAAGGGTGCAGCGCTTCAACTAGAAGGTGTCGCTGTCCCACAGTAGCTTCTATAGATCAATATTTATTAAGGCCCAAATTTCTATGTACTTAAGTCATATCCTTAATTTCGCACGAATTTGCGATCGCTTTACATAGATATGCCAAGTACTTTCAAACTCAAATCACAAGTTTTTCCTTTGTTTTCAGAAAAACCGTATATCTCTGATCAGTGCAAATTGCGATCACAGAATTTTCTCTATATATACACGGATATTGCACTGAGGACGGTATGGGATCAGCCAAATCGGAAGAGTTGCGTGGACACCACTCTTCTAGCAATGACTGAGCTAATCAATCCACATTTCAGGGGGAACTGTTGACGGTTCATAAGTCGTGGATGGACTGTAACTGGCGAGGTTAAACCACCCCACCGCCAGTAGGAGACCGAACCCACAGCCCAACAAAAAAGTCCAGTCATGAGACGACTCGAGCACGCAGAGCAGGCGGCGATCGCCGCTATATACCTGCACTAGCCAGCCTTCGCTGGTGTTGTCAAATTTGGTCCGCAGTTTAGTGGAGTCAAACTTGTTCATGGTGTACGCTCCATGCTATCGAATGTGTGGTGGTGGCGGACAAGTGCCCGTCGCTACAGAAACACCTGTCAGAAATTCACCTGTGAATGGAGAGTATCTCAAGGAGAGAGACTGGGTCGCTCAAACCTGACATTGATGCCAAACAGAAGACAGACATCTAGCTTTCACCTTGAACAATATTTTTCAGTTTATACCTGGATTTTCTGGTTTAATGGTGGTCATAGCGCCAAAAGGATAAGTGTTTTTTATATAATGCTTCCGCTAATCTAAGTCAAACTTTCTCAACAGAGGGTAGTGGATTCGCCGCTCTTTGGCATAAACTATACCGCCAAAGCGCTCACCATAACGTTCAAAAGTCTGGAGGGGCGGGGGCGGTTAGACAGTACCGCCCAGGGCTCTGCAGCAGTTGACAAATGCGCAGTGGCGAGGTGCGCCTCAATCTGGAGGGGCCGCCGATGTAGGGTGTCGAGCTTAGCCAAGAAGGTAAGGCTTCATTGTGCCTGTACCAAACCGAGGAGAAGCCAGCGCATCTTCACTTGGCGTTCACGGTCAAGAATCGCCAGCAAGTCGAAGCCTTCTATCGCGTGGCTCTGGAGTCGGGTGGCAAAGACAATGGCGCGCCTGGTTTGCGCCCACACTATCACGCGAACTACTATACAGCTTTCGTTATTGGTCCGGACGGGCACAACATCGAGGCGGTTTGCCACGAACCCGAGGACTAACCCTTCCTTTCTGAGGAAGCATAGGCGGCAAAGCAGTCCATTAAATTGCACAGTTACTTCTTTCTATCTAGTTAGCTCAACCGTTAGGCGTTCTACGCTTCTATGAAGATTCACGGCCTTCGCGTTTATCCGCAGTCAGTGGAAGTTATTCAAGGCGATAGCGCGCCCATCTTCGTTCATGGCAGCGTTAGCGAAGATTGTTCAGACTTCTTCTACACCTACGTAAGCAGTTTGGTTCAAGTCTTTTTGCCGCTGACCTTGACAGCCAATTGATGCTACTTCGAGGAGATGATTTTGCAGACTGGGGGCATCTCTTCATTTTTGCGAGGGCGCTTTTTTTCCCATCTTCCAAGAGCCTCCGACGTTCGACCTGTTGAAGCTTTTGTATTGGAGTCGCGATTTCCATTTGACCGCCGCGACTTGGCCCAGCCAAATGAGGGCCATCTTGCAGATGTGGGATGACATTTATTGGCAGCTTTTCACCACTCATCGCTCGGATCTCGATATTTTGATTCGAGCACATACGGGTGACCCAAAATTGAAGATGTATTTTGTGGATTTCGACCGCGAGTACCCCGACCCCAGCAATGAGGAGTTACAGCCTGCAGCACTGACTGATGAAACTGTAAGTACTTAACCGTGCGCTGCAGCAAACCCAGCAAAGTAAACACCAAAACTTAGATTCAGTCTCATTTCACTTAACTGAGTCTTTTCCTAACCAGGCAAAAAGCAGAAAAGAGTTTGCTCTCTCCATTGTTTGCGAAGCAAGTGCTAGTTTGGCACTTCATTATGTATGGTACTGATTGCTTTAAGCAGCCAAACGAAATGAATGGAGATGATCTGTATGCGATGCATACAGCTTAGAAATATGACCTGAGTCATAAATTTAATCACTCAAGTGATGACAGGGATCACTGGTGTCGAAGTGATCTGGCCAGCTACACTGCTTCCTCAGATTTATCTAAAAGAGGTAAAATGGTGCGAGCTTGGTTAATGACAATTGATGTTTTGATTAGAGTAGGACTTATGAAATTTCCTCAGCAGGAGCAATCTGAGCAAGAGCAACACCCTTTCGCTCAAAATAAACAACAACACGACAAGTGCAACAAAGATAGAGATGCAGTTGATTAAATTAGGCCATCCTGCCCGTTGTACTCGAACTTCCGTCTGCGTTTAATGCCAGACAGCAAAACCTAGGCAAGGCTATTTAGTTTTTGAGGTAGGCTTGCCAAAAGACCATATATGAATCCGGTGTTAGATTTCTCTCCAACCTTTCGCAAAACTCTACGCTATATCGAGTGGCTGCTTGTGTCAGCCTTGCTCTTAGTGTATGGATTAGACAGCCAATCTAACCACTCACTGGTTGGATTTTTGGGAATACTGGCTTGTCTGAGCGGTTTTGTTGGCCTGAGCTGGATCTTGCCATCCTATCGCCCAGTTTGGCAAAGGCAAATTTATCTTCTGTTTGGCGTTTTATTGGCGCTTCTGATTCGATTGCTAGGGCTAGATTGGAATCTTCTTCTGTATTTTTACATTGCCAAAAGTTGCTTCCTATTGGAGCGTAAAAGTCTCAGCGTGACCCTCGTTGGAATTACGCTTCTGGACGTTTTACTGTACTACTGGACACTGCTCCAACGGTTTCAAAACAGTCCGAGCTGGATACTGAATCTTCCTGGTTCGCAACAGATATGGCAATGGACTTTGGCGTATATCGTTACCCATATTGCCATTCTTGCGTTTGTGGTTTATCTCAGCTTGGTCGTAATTACAGAGCAAAAAAGCCGACATCGAGCAGAAGCGCTTGCGCAGCAGGTTGAAACGTTGGCCGCGGCCCTAGAACGGACCCGCATTGCCCGTGATATTCATGACTCACTTGGACATCTCTTAACCAACCTCAATGCTCGGCTAGCCGTGGCTCAAGCATTACGAGATCGTGACCCTATTGAAGCTTCCCAAGCTGTTGATATGGCAAAACTCCTTGCTAGCCAGAGCATGGCGGAAGTGAAGCGCTCGTTGCAGATTATCCGGAGAGCCGATTTTGATCTGAATCAAGCACTGACAGCCTTAATGGAGCAGCTGCGGTATAACCAGGATTTAAGTGTTCAATGGGACATCAACCTGCCGCCTTTACCACTGTCAACAAGTCATCATGTCTACTGTATTGTTAAAGAAGGATTAATCAACATTCAAAAGCATTCTCATGCCTCAGAAGCCCATCTGCAATGTCAGTTCACCGCTCAAGAACTGTGTTTGGAGTTGGAAGATAACGGTCAGGGGTTTGATCCAACTTGTTCGTATGATGGGTTTGGATTAAAAGGAATGGAAGAGCGAGTCCAACTCTTGGGCGGAAAGCTTACGATTAACAGTGCTTTGGGCTTAGGCACAAAAATTCAGATCACGATCCCCTTATGATCCGTCTGCTGATCGTCGATGATCAAACGATCTTTCGCCAAGACCTCGCGAAACTGCTGTCCCTTGAGGCAGATTTAGAAGTCACAGGGCAAGCCTCGGATGGGCGGCAAGCCATTGAGCTCGTTCCCTCACTTCAACCGGATGTGGTACTCATGGATGTGAGAATGCCAATCTGTGATGGAGTTGTGGCAACCCGTGAAATCCATCAACGTTATCGTTGGATTCGGATCTTGGTACTTACGATGTTTGATGATGATGAGTATATTCAACAGTCTTTGAAAGCTGGTGCCTTAGGATATTTGCTCAAAGATACCCCTGCCACTCAAATCGCGACTGCAATTCGCTCAGTCTACCTGGGATATAGTCAGTTAGGACCCTCGATCGCCCCAAAAGTATTCGCCCAACTAAAAACGAATGATTTGCTTTCAGAAGAAGAGGTTAAACATCTACTGAGCAAACGTGAACTGGAGGTGTTGAACTTAATCGGGCAAGGCAAAAATAATCAAGAAATTGCTCAAACCCTCTATCTCACTGAAGGGACAGTCAGAAATTATGTGACTCGGATTATGAGTCAGCTAGGTCTACGCGATCGCGTTCAGGCTGCACTTTGGGCGAGGCAACATCTGCTTGGCTGGTAGTGTTGCAACTTTCAACCGGCGCAAATTCTCCCGGCTTGCTGTCTATCCAAGCTCACTGAAGCCACCGAACTTTAACTGAGCAATGGAGCGATGTCTTACCTAAGGTAGGAGAATTCGTCCCAGCCTCAATCTCCTCACGTAACCCAAAGTAAGCACTAAAACCTAGCTTTAGCCTCATCCCACTTAACTGAATCTCTTCCTACCCAATCAGAAAAACGACAGCTATGCTGGGATGAGTATGTCGGCTCAGTTTTGAAAGCTGGAACGAGACTTGCTTATCAGGCGATTAAGACCTCGCTCCCCGCAGCCTTTCACCTGAGAGAACAGTGGGAAATTCCTGGACCTAGTAATCACTACACGAGCAAAATCGACTCAAATTGGGTACCCTATACTCGAAAGTTGAGGTTGCTAAAGGTTGGTATACTGCGATGCCCATGCGAAGATCCGATCGGCACGATGATTCCCATGACAACTCGGTCAACAATCCGCAGTCGCGTCGGCTAGAGCCCACGTCTCCCCAAGAGTCCAAACAACTCCTGATGACCTTAAGGGCACAAAAGAATGAATTGCAAGAGAAAATTAAAGAAACTGAGCAGAAGGCAGAACAAAATCATCAGCTTTACCTACAAGAACAAGAACAGTCTCAAACCACACTGACCCTCTACCAAGAAGAGCAGCAAAGATATCAATCTACTCTCACTCTTTATCAAGAAGAGCAGCAAAGATATCAATCTACTCTCACCCTTTATCAAGAAGCACAGACCCAAGCACAGTCCTATCTAACGCTCTACGATCAGGAAAAAGTTTACAGGAGTGAACTTCTAGTCAAACTCGAAACGACACAAACTGAACGCGATCAATACTTCAACCTTTACAACGAGTCACAGACTCAACTGAAATTTGAGCGTCGCTCAAAAGCGGGCATTAAAGGATGGGAAACTCGTCGCAAACGAGAAAACGAGCGTCTGAAGCAAGAGATTGGTGAAATGACCGTCTTGCTGCGTGACTCCATTTCTCGAAGAGATGTCGCCATCAATAACCTGGAAGAGTTGGCCAACCGCATGGATCGGATTCAGAACCTTGTTGATTCTGTGGAAGGCAGCACTGCGGATTCTCCCATTGGCTTGGTGCAAAAGTTTAAGCGCATCTGGCAAGCCATTCAAGATATTCTTGCAGAGTAGGGAAGCCTGGATATGAGCATGAGCAACGATCTGACTCGCATCATTCCATCTCCAAAAACAACACTGGGCGATCGCATTCGCAGTATTGCCAACCAACTGCGGCAAGAAGATGAAGTGCAGATTAAAGCCACTTCCCGCATCTTGGGAGCGGCTGCCCAACTCGCCGAAAACCACGATCGCCTCATTGATGAGGTAGTTGAAATGGTTGAAGAAGATCTTGAACAGGTAGCACAGGCTCCTCAACCCCAGCCCTATACCGCCGAAAAACTTCAACAACAGTTTAAAAGCCTTAAAGATGCCAGAGCTCATTTCAATCTCAAGGCAAAAAGCTGGGTTGTCCTGGTCAATAAACTCAACGAAAAATTCAACGAACAAACGTTAATCCCTCCTACAGGAACACCATCTGCAGCACAGTCCTACCCATCAGATTCTCGATCCAGCAGAAATACAAGAACTCAAGATTCTGTATCTCAGCGTATTGAGGGCATCGAGCAGGAACTTCAAAGAATGCGAGGAGACATAAATCACGCTATTCAACTACTGGAACTGTTGGTTGAAAAGTTGCTTTAAACAATCAGGACAGTGCAATTGCCATCCTGTGGGGCGCGGCATGACGTACCTTTAATTGTGTGTAGCCACAACCAGAAGAATTATTGAACTTTCGAGCATTATGAGCCGGTGCGTTTGCTTATCCGCAACATACCCTACCCTTACTGCAATCGACAAGACCAAACACTGCCGTCATAATTTATGTTTAGTATCTGATGGTTAGTACAAGGTGTCGTCATCATGGGACTATTCACAAGCGCCTTTGATACCATCAAAGTCCAAACGACTAGAGCGGAAATCAATCTAGTTCATGGTGGAAGGGGCAAGCCACTGTTACTGTTACATGGCTATCCGCAAACGCATGTGATGTGGCATAAGGTTGCCCCCCAGCTGGTTCAGCACTTCCACGTGATTTGCCCTGATCTACGCGGCTATGGGGATAGTTCCAAACCGGCCACGACAGCCGATCACTCTCCCTACTCAAAACGAGCCATGGCAGATGATCTCGTCGAAGTCATGGCTTACTTCAACCATCCAGAATTTTTTGTTGCAGGTCATGACCGTGGAGCCAGAGTTACGCATCGACTGGCGCTTGACCATCCTGACATGGTCCTGAGAGCCTGCGTGATGGATATTGTGCCGACCTACTATATGTACACGACTACGGATCAGCACTTTGCAACGGGTTACTATCACTGGTTCTTTCTCATTCAACCCGATGGCTTACCAGAACGTTTGATTGGTGCTGATCCAGCTTACTACCTCACCGAAAAGTTAAAGCGATGGAGTGCGTCAGGAACAACTTTCACGGAGGAAGCCCTGTCTGAATACCTCCGCTGCTTCAGCCAACCCGAAGTAATTCATGCCACTTGTGAAGATTATCGTGCGGCGGCCAGCATTGATCTTGACCATGATCAGCAAGATCTGAACAAGAAAATTCTCTGTCCATTGCTGGTGTTGTGGGGAGCGAAAGGGTTTGTGCATCGTACCTATGATGTTCCCGGAATTTGGGGTAACTATGCCGAACAGGTTGAAAGCAAAGCATTGAACTGTGGGCATTTCCTACCAGAAGAGGCTCCCGATGCGGTGAGTGAGGAACTCCTTCGATTTTTCTCTGCCAATTAACATGGTTCATTAGTGCGATCGCCATCTTGTAGTGTGCGTTGCGGATAAGCAAACCGAAAGGATAGCTTTGGCGGGAATGCTCGATATCAATTGTTAAGCCGTATATATGGTTATCCAAACAATGAAAGTTGAATGGTTTAAGCTATCAGCAGCATAAAAACGCCATGCAGCCAACCGCAAATCAGCAGGTCTTTTACCAGCGTCAGCTCATCGCAGCGGAATGAAGCTAAGCTCTCGTTAAGGTACAAAAGTTTTCTCTGTCTAGTCAGTAGGAACGCTAGACTACTGAGTAATGAGCATCATGTGAGTTATAGTCAGGACATAACTGAGAGCGAGGTAGAAATCTCTATGAGTTTGTCTCAAACAGTAAAAAGGCTGACTGGATATAAAGCCTGGGCAAATGAAATTACCTTTTCAGCTGTAAAATCTTTGCCAGAGGGTGAAGCAACTAAAGAACGCAAGACTCGCTACAAAAACATAATTTATACACTGAATCATGTTTTTGTTATTGATTGTATTTTTAAAGCTCACTTGGAAAACCAACCTCATACATACACCACAAGAAACACCGAAACTTATCCATTATTAGAAGAGCTGTGGCAGGCGGTCCAGATTATTGACCAATGGTATCTCGACTATGCTCATTCGATCTCTGAAGAAGAGTTAACAGAAGTCGTCAACTTCCGATTTGTTGATGGCGGTAAAGGGACTATGTCACGTAGTGAAATGATTCTCCATATTGTTAATCACGGAACCTATCATAGGGGTTTAGTCAGTGACATGATGTATCAGGTACCGGCTGTACCCCCGACGAATGACTTAACCGTTTATCTAAGAGACGTGGTATATGGTTTAAATTAGAGCTGTAAGCCTTGTGACACTTGACTCAGCACTAGACAGCACCAGATAGTGTCAAGGCTTAAGATGGCGCAGCCTTAGTAATTGTTGAATACTACCTAAAAAGCCTATTACACACCGACCGAATGAATGCAACGGTGGGACCAAAAGTTCCTGCGCCGCGTGAACGGGATTGCCAGGTATTCCTACCAACCTGCTATGAATGAAAACCAAACCAGCGAGCCTTAACAGAGTCTTGTTTCCGTCAGCCTACGAGCGCTTTCTCCTACTGATGCTGAATCGTATCGCTTCGTGCGTCTGCTTGCGCTTCAGGAGCAGCCCCCAGCTTTCGGCTCGTTGCCAGAGGATGAACCAGATCTCTCTGAGATCGCTACAAGACTAATAGAGAGCAATGAGCGTTGCTTTTTTGGAGCGTTTCAAGACGATCAACTCATCGGCACCGTCCGGATTTCTCGCTATTCCGCACCCAACGAGAAGCACCGCGCTCATCTTGGGGGGCTATATGTTTTGCCCGCATTCCGTAGCAACGGTTGTGGTAGATCGCTTGTCAGACAAGCTTTGAGTTGGGCCGCGAACACGCGAAGCATTAGGAGAGTGAACCTAACTGTCATGACCCAACAAAAAGCGGCGCTCTGTCTTTACCAATCGCTTGGCTTCCGCATCTACGGTACTGAGCAAGAGACATTTTCAAAAGCTGGACGTTTCTACGACGAACATTTGATGACATTGGAACTCAACTCCGACAATGACCACAACGCCTAACAACCCACCGCTGGTGCTTGCCGTTAGCCTACTTGCGGGTGTCCCTAGAATCTTCTGCTGCGAGTACGTTCCGCAAACTCTCGAATCATCTTGAAGTGAGCATCAAAGTACGAGAGGTCAGTCAGCCAATCAGTTCCCCACGTAACGCCTAGTTGTGCTGGTAGCGCCATAGTCCATATTGCACGTAGAGTTGCTAGAGCAGGAACAGCTTCTAGCTCATTTTGTTCAAGCGGTCGCCTAGCTTGGTAGCCAGTTAGAAACGCTTCCCATTCTTTTTTGCGAGCTGATTCATCCCCATTCGCAAGAATCCGCTTTCTCCAATGACAAGCAACATCATATGTGTAAGGTCCAATTGCACAAGATTCAAAATCAAAGATAGTTGGGGACAAGCCCCAGAACTTCGCATTCTCTAGATGGACATCCCCATGGCAAAATCCGCCGGGTAATTCAGTCTCTTTTCCTTCTTGCCAAACCTGATCTCGCATTTCCTGAGCAATCAACCGGAGTTCTTCAAGCTCTGCCCTCCGATTAGCTAAGTAGGGTTCTACATACTGGAGAGGCTGTTCCACAAGAAAATGATAGCCAATCAATGGTCGGCTCGGTAGCCTTAAAGCGCTACCAAAACAATGATATTTGCAACCAGAGAGCCAAAAGCAGCAGCCTGTTCTGTTGTAGGAATTTTAACCTCGCTACCATCAACACTCGCAAAAGCTACAGCTAAAAAATCTCCAAAATTTCCCACTGACTTTCCATCCTTGCGACAAATAGGGTAGGCAACTTTTACACCATTTTGATGGAGCTGTTCTACAGCTCTAGCTTCATCCTCAACCTGTTCAAGAGAGAGATGACTTCCAACATAGAGCCAAAGCCAGTAAACTTGCTCTCTGACTGTTATGCGTACCGTTTGGGTTGCAGCAGGGCACTGAAATAGCTCCAGGCTTAGATTCTTGGCAAAGTCGTAAGAGTCAGCAAGCCAAACTTGTAATGAAAGCTTAAAGCTCATTGAATTGGAGCAACGCAATTCTAGTTCTAGAATATTTCAAAAATTGTCAGCTCAATACTTCAGAGTAGCCCACAGGCCCAGGCTGCTGGTGTAATCATTTAGGTTGCCTCCCGTTGCTGGCTTTTGCCCTGTATTGCTTTGGCTACGGGTTGAGGCAGCAGCTTCAAGATTATCAGTAAGCGATCAGCCTTGAGTCGGTTTATAGTAAGCGGTAGGTGAGTGATTGAACCAGTAACGGAGTATGCGATTTGAACGAGCATCTCATGACCATCACAATATATTTTCCGAATGGAATCAATTCAACCGCCTTGAAGAACGAACTTGCCGTCCTGTCATTGATGGCAAGAGAATGCCGCCAAACGCTCAGGTGGTGACACTGTCATTTTTTCTAAGTGGAGCCGATGAACCTGTTGGCCGCTTCAACTACTTTGATCTCAATCCACATAATCGTTCCGCTGAATTTGGATATATGGTGAATCCTAAATTCAGAAGACAGGGTATTGGTACTAAAATGCTGACTCTAGCGATTGGCGATTTGTTTCCAACAACCAATTTGAACAAGCTATATTGTCAAACTGCTGCGTTTAACATTCCATCGATCGAGTTGCTTGAAAAACTTGAGTTTCACAGGGATGGTGTGTTACGAGAGCATCATGAGTTAGATGACAAGCTGTGAGACGATTACATTTACAGCATTCTACGTTGTGAGTGGAGAAGAGTAATGATGTACAGCTGTTGAACGGCTTTACATCTTAGTAAGGGCAGCACAGCAGGTAAACCTGCCGGTGGCTGTTGCTCAAGCTGTATTGAAGTTATCTCTGGGATACGCAGCATAGTCTGATGTTGCCACCTCACCATAGGCCGGGAAAACTACAGAATAGGCATTGGCATGAGGCGGTTTCATGAAACCTGTTCTGAGTAAAGGACAACTGACAACGTGGAAAGATGATAGGGGTTTCGGTTTTATCAAACCGGATGATGGCAGTGCAGAAGTCTTCTTGCATATCAGTGTGTTGAAAGGAGCAAGTCGACGCCCCAAGGTGGGAGACACGATTTTGTATGAGAGAGTTGCTGAACCAGGCGGTAAGATACGTGCAGCTAAAGCCTCAATTCCAGGTGTTGCACCTCGACCTTTGCCAACTTCACCAACCAAGCAGAAACCGAAGAACTGTCGTCTATTCAAAACTGTTGCGGGTCTTGGGTTCCTAACTATCATTGCACTCTTGACAATGGAATTCAGCCCTAGTCGTTCGCCTTCTCCAATGGCATCCATTACAAAACCGGGCTGTACGATCAAAGGCAACATCTCGATTAATACAGGTAACCCTGTCTATCACCTTTCAGGTATGGAAGATTACGAATCAACCGTTATCGACCCAGCGAGTGGAGAAAGATGGTTTTGTACAGAGTCAGAGGCGATTGCCAATGGTTGGCGTAAAGCACCCAGGTAGCTCCCCCATTAGCCCAACGCTGCAACGCAACGAACGGAAGCCCCTCGTGGGCCCAAATTATTTGTCACCACTGGCTTTTGCCGCAAGGCTGCAAGACTAATGATTCTCCATGATCATTGGTTAGGTTTTCAATATTCTGACTTGCTGCTTTCGCTCCACTGAATATCAAGGATAAGGACTAAAATGAGTACGACCAGAATATTCAACAGTTCTAATTTTCTTCAACCAACCGATGGAGAGCCAATTCGTTCAGTCATTACAGAATCCAAGGATGCGGTTGTTGTAGCCTGGTACATCAAGCCCGGTCAGACAATCTCCGCGCATATTCATCCTAACGGGCAGGATACTTGGACCGTTTTAGCTGGGAAGGGAGAATATTATCTGGATCAAGTCGGAACTACAAAGCCAATCGTTGCAGGGGATGTGGTAGTCGCTCCTACTGGGTGGTACATGGAGTATTCAATAACAACAATGAACCCTTAGTTTTTATCTCAATCGTGTCCCCAGGCGATGCGGGATACCAACTTGTCTCTTCAGAAGATTCTTTGGCTCTCCATCCCTAACTATTCAATCCATCAAACTGCTTTCGGTAAAGAGTGATCCAAGTGTTAGGTAGAGATGCAAAACAAAGGCACTTTGAATATATGAAAGGGTTAATCCAATATTTCTATCAAATCAAATTAGATAAAGCGATTTTATGGTGTTACCTCATTTGGTACGTGGTAATGGTTTATTTCTACTTTGATCCCTCACCCAAGTTATGGATTGATTCAATTGGCATCAGTGCTGTAATCGGTACAGGTTTATTGCTGAGTGTTTCTTCTGGCAAGACTGCCAAAAGTGACCATTGGCAAACCTTCAGATTGTATCTGATGCCATTCTGTGTCTCAAGCTTTTCTGCTTTAATTAAAGGGCAGGGCTTCATTGTGCTCATATCACCAAAAATCAAAGAGACATTAGTCTCAATATTCTGTTGCGCTCTGTTTCTATTAGTCGTTTCAGCAATCAAATCAATCAAAAATAGAACTGCCTAGCGATACACACTAGATCAGGCGTATTGGCTCTCAGTCATGACAGATATGGAGAGTAATGAGAAAAATCAGATTGCAGAACTAGATCAAGTCGTCTGAGACTTCTCTCTGCCCTAGACTGCGTAAGTCCTGAACTTTGATGCCGCTTAGTGTTGAGCACGGTCAGCTTGCACTCTAGATCCAGACGCAGTGCGACAATCTCATCGAAGTCTCCGGGCTGGCTCAGCAAAACCTCATCTTCATATCGACCACTCCAGCTAAATTGAGAAGGCAACACCGTAAGCTAGCAGCCCTGGAACGAGCAGTGAGTCTTTAATGGAGTCCGCCAGTCGTGCCTTAAGCACTATTCGCCAACCCCGAATCGATCTGCAATCGCTGCGGGTGCGTTTGATCTTAGGCATGGCAGCATTCTCTTTGCTGGGCTTGGGCGGCGTTGCTGGCTGGACGAGTTGGACGCTTCAGCAGTGGCTCATCGGCAGCCATCAGCAGAATGTGCAGGCAATTGCCGAGCGTCTGCCCCAAGACATTGAGCTGTACAGCGAGATGATGAGCGTGCCCCAAGGGTTGCAAAAGGCACTCGACCAGATCACGACTTCTAACCTCTTGATCTGGGTCAATGGAGCAGATGGCAACCTGATTACACAATCCAGTCAAATGGCTGGGCGAACGGCTGGGCAAATGACTAGCCCGCCTGTCTCAGTGCAGAAGGCGTTGATGGGGCTCTCCACCATGCCCAATTATCCTCAAGTGCGCGAGATTAACCAGCGCTACTTCATCCTGTACAGCTTGCCGTTACTCCTCCGGGGCACTAACCTCGGCACCCTCCAGGTCGCTGAGGATATCACTCGTGACCAAATCATGTTTCAGGCAATAGTTCGGGCTCTGATTCTGGCTAGCCTGCTCGGAAGCCTCGCGGTCACTGGCGCTAGTGCCTGGTATGTAAGGCGGGCCTTGCAACCGCTCCGGCAACTGAGTCAGATGGCAGGAATGCTCTCAGCCCACGACTTTGGTCAAAGGCCGCTCCGGGTCGAGAATGCGCCGACTGAAGTCAAAGAGCTAGCCCAAACCTGCAACCAAATGCTCTCACGCCTTTGGGATGCCTGGGAGCAACAGCGTCAGTTTGTCGGCAACGTCTCTCACGAGTTACGCACGCCCCTAACCGTTGTTCATGGCTACTTGCAGAGTGTGCTCAAACGCGGCACTAATTTGAGCGAGCCCCAACGTGAGGCATTAGCAACAGCGAGCACTGAGGCAGAGCATACGATTCGTATCCTCAAGGATTTATTAGAGCTAGCCCGCTCCGATAGCGGTAATTTGCGCTTTCACTTGGAGCCAGTTGATCTAGCTGAGTTGGCAGCGGAGGTAACGGGTATGGGTAAGCCATTCGCCTCCCGTCACATCAACATTGAAAGCGCGATTCCCGCTCCCGTCGCCAAAGCAGATCGCAGCCGCCTCAAGCAGGTCTTGCTGAACCTGCTAGACAACGCTGTGAAATACGCCGATCCTCAGTCTCTAATTGTCGTGAGATTGGCGCATGCAGGTGAGTTCGTCACCATCCAAGTTTGCGATCAAGGCCCTGGTATTCCTTTGCAACAACAAAGCCGCATTTTTGAGCGATTCTACCGACTAGATGAGTCCCGAGACGCTTCAAGTGAGGGTTGCGGTCTAGGCTTATCAATCGTGAAAACCTTAACCGAAGGCATGGGGGGCAGTGTCACAGTACGCTCTATGCCAGGTGAAGGAAGCATCTTCACAGTCAGCTTGCCTTCTTATCGAGAAAACCTATGACGACTCATATTCTTTTGGTCGAAGATGAAGTCAAATTGGCTCGTTTTGTTGAACTGGAACTCACCTACGAAGGGTACCAGGTGAGCGTGGCCCATGATGGTTTTGCTGGCCTGACCGCCGCCCGCGAATCTAATCCCGATATCGTGATTCTGGACTGGATGCTACCCAGCTTATCTGGGGTAGAAATTTGCCGCCGTCTGCGCTCTACAGGCAACAAAGTGCCGGTGATTTTGTTAACTGCTAAAGACGAAATCAGCGACCGCGTAACTGGCTTGGATGCAGGTGCAGACGATTACGTCGTCAAGCCGTTTAGCATCGAGGAGTTGCTGGCAAGAGTGCGGGCTCACCTACGTCGCACTCAAGAAGAGAATCCTGACCTGTTGCAGTTTGAGGACCTCAGCCTCAATCGCTCTACGCGCGAAGTTCACCGGGGCAATCGAGCGGTTGAACTCACGGCCAAAGAGTTTGATCTACTGCAATATTTGCTTTCCCATCCTCGCCAGGTTCTGAGCCGCGACCGCATTCTAGAGCAAGTCTGGAATTATGACTTTGCAGGCGATTCCAATATCATCGAAGTTTATATCCGCTACCTACGATTGAAACTGGAGCAGAACCAGGAAAAGCGCCTGGTCCATACCGTACGAGGCGTAGGCTATGTCCTACGAGAATAAGGGAGCTTCTTGGTCGCTAGTCAATATGATTTTGTCGGCTTCTATTGACTGAACTTTTACTGATCAGATCTTTACTAAAGGAAGCTGCTTTAGGCATCAAATCTCAAGAGGTTGATCAGCTTTTTGTTCTTGTTCTGATTCGGCTACCAAGGGTAGCTCGACGGTAAAACCAGTTTGACCCAAGTTGCTCTCGGCCCTAATTGAGCCTTGCAGATGGACCGCTAACCTCTGGACTAAGGACAAGCCCAGACCAGTTCCACCTTGATTCCAAGGAGCACCGCCGCTGACCCGATAGAACTTGCCAAAGATGCGGGAGAGTTCTTCAGGTGCAATTTCAACGCCAGAGTTACTGACCCGAATGTGAACCCTGTTTCCTATCGCCTGGGCGGCTAAACCAATTTCCTCTCCCGGAGGCGTGTACTTACAGGCATTGTTTAATAACTCGGTCAGGATACGGCCCAAGCAGTTGGAGTCAGAAACAATGGCAGGTAGATCGGGGACAAAGGACAGCCGCAAGCGTTGTTGGCGCTTGTTAGCCCGCTCCTGGAACGGTTGAGTGGTCCCAAACTAGCCATTCTGCGAGGGGGATTGTAGTCAAGGCTAGGGGCTGAACGCCTGCCTCCAACCGTTGCAGGTCTAAGGAAGCGGAGAGCACTGCCAGTTCATCAGTTCCCTGAAGGGTTGGGATTTTAATATCGATCTGGCCTTGTCGGATGCGGTCAGCAGCACCAGCATTGGGTCGGCAAGACAGCCTGCAAGTATCCAGCCCAAACCCGCGAACAGTACGCCTAAACCAGCGGTCCAGGCAAAGAGCTGAAATTGAAGCGCCCTGACCGGGGCAAAAGCAACCTGGGCAGGCTGACGAACCAGAACGGTCCAGCCTAGCCCTGGGTAGTTGCGGTATCCCTGACTGCGGACAACGCCACTCAAGTAAGTACGACCATCAGGCCAGTCCTCAACCCGATAGCTTTTCTGACTGGCGAGAGCTGCCTGGAAGCTGGCGAGGTTCAACAATTGCTTGGGCTCAAGGGATGGTCCCAGGAGCACCTGACCCGCTCGATTGAGCACCAGGACCTCAACCTGGTTTTGTTGCTCTGAGAGTCCCAATAAAGAGCTTTTGACCTCACGAGCCCATGACCAACTGAGATGAGCCCCCACGACTCCCTGGAAGTCCCCCTGGAAATTCGTCACAGGAACAGCCACGTCAACAAAACGCAGAGGCTCTTGGGTCGGATTAGGTAGGAGCTTCGCCAACAACTTAGCCTCATGCACATCGCCTACGTAGGGACCAGCCTTTGCTCCTGAAAACCAGGGCCGTTTCGAGACATTTTGGCCTTCCATCAGCGTTCCAGTGCTAGCTAAAACTATGCCCTGTGGATTTGTCAGCCCAATCCAGGCATAGTCGGGATAGGTCAATTGCAGCTTTTCTAGGAGGGCACATCGGGTTGCTGGAGCATACCCGGAAGCCCGAACCGGGTCGAGGGTTGCGAGAATCTGGATATCACGGTAGCGCTCGAACATGCCTCGGTCGAGCTTGTCAGCCATTTGGTAGGCTAACTCAGAGAGTGAGCGCCCGATGCTGGCTTCTTCCTGAACCTTGACGGTGTGACTAATCGCGAGACCTGCTAAGAGTGAGAGGGCAAAAGTACTACCTCCGATAGCTAACCCTAAGCGAGCTTTGAGGCTACAACGAGGGTTGATGGCACTGACGAGACCGAGACAAAAGACCAATAGCTGAGATTGAGGCACTGAGCATTTTCCTGTTGTAAGAAGAGGTCTAACGTTAACTTGGTATTATTTACTCGGTATTATTGGCAATGACTCCGTTGCTCAGAATGCAGTGACGCTATAGTTTCCATGAACTTCTAGGTAAGAACAACTAGAGCTTGGCTTGTAGAGTGTTTCAAGGGTGAACTGGGCGACGAGACGTTAACTCCGGCTTTACTCGGTTGAGACTATACTCATAACCCTCGCCCAAACGCCGCTATAAGAGACCCTTAACCACAGGCAGCGCATCTTCACGCTGCTGGAAGCACCACTGAGCTTGAGCGGGAGTATAGATTGGTTTAATAGAGCGTAAAGGGGAAGCAGGCACAATGTAGCAGGTAACACGAGGAGAAAGGGTAGAAAGCCAGCCAAACGGGGGAAGCGTTTGGTTACTGAATATGGAAAGCTAGTGTAATGTCCTTCGTTACTCCATCGATGATTCTGATGTGTGATCAAGACAGCTCAGAAGCCAGGCTCTACCTCTACCTTGCGGGTTTTGCGGATGGCAAAAGGGGAACACCCCCAACTCAAACCGATTCACTCTACTTAGCGGGCCATGTCTATGCGACTGAGGACGCGATGGCTCAAGCTGAACTTCGGGCTGCTGAGATGAAACGCTGCAAGAATAAGTTGCTAAATAAAATTGGATAAAGGGACTAAGAGCCATTGCAACAGGATATAGGTACGAGCAAGTAGAGTTCTCTGCTGCCTTTAGCCCAACTTAATCAGTAGACTAAATTAACTAAATTAATAGATTTTCTATCCTTGTGCTTAATGCCATCTGGGAAATTCAACAGCTCTAACGGTTAATAGAGCTAAAATCTGGGCTTCGGGATAGATTAATCTTATTTAATAGCCAAGCGACCCTATAAATCTATAGGCAAATTAAGCTTCTAAACAAATTAGTTTATATTAACTCGGTTTTGCAGACATTAGAGGCGCATATAGAATGCTCCGGTCATTAAAGAATTCTCTGCTAGTTCTCACCAGTGTTTGATTTGGGTCTCAGGTCTCTCTCAGTTTACTCGCATAGATTGAGATGTAGAGCGCAGTTGCTCACAGCCAATATTTGCTAAAGGAAAGACCTTTCCATGATCTCACTTTTGAACAAGCTTGCCTTGGCAACTCTATTCAGCTTCGCCCTGGCTACTCCGAGCATGGCTGCAGAGGGTAGCAGTAACGGTGCTAGCAGAGTTAGCTCTGCTGAATCTAGTTCTCTCATTGCCCAAGTCGGACCTTCTGACCCGCAATACGATGTCCGCATGCTGGATGAAATGATTATGTCTCATCTCAAGATGGTGCAGACCGCTCAGGCAGGGCTTCAGTCTCAAAGCCCAGAGATTAGAAGGATGTCGCAGGAAATGATTACCTCTATGAATGCTCAAATTGAGCGAATGATCACCATGCGCCGTGCCCTCTTCACTCGTGGAGCCACAGGCGGCAGATAGTTTTTGAAGTTGTGTTGTAAGAGGTCATTTTCCTTGAGTAGAAAAGTCTTTTACAACACAGCTATTTCTAACAGTAGGAGTAGGCAAACTCATGACGGCTAATCTGTGAAGAACAGGAGATGAAGGCGCTCCCTAAGGGCACTCTCTAATAGAGAGCACCCTTCCAAGTTTTCTGGAGTTTTAACTTGCTATGAGCCATGTTTCTGGGTGACCGACTCAGGTGTTATTGATGCGTATTGCTCCGGTGCCAACGTCGCATCGCGGATGTTGAGCGGTTTGGGCAGTAGCTTTAGGTCAAAATAGGTATCAGCAACTTGCTGCTGTAAGGTGATGAGCTGATTATCAATCGGTCTCAAGCTATTGAAGCGCCTCTTTGCCATTGTCTCTGCAATGGGCAAATCAATTCCCAATACAGGTGAGAGAATTTTCGCGACCTCCTCTGGATGAGTGTCAGCCCATTGCCCCACTTCATCGATTCCTTCTAGAAGGTCCTTGAGTAAGTTAGGATTTTGCTCAACAAAGGTACGTGAAGCAAGGTAATAACCGCCTTGCTTTGTGATGCCTGTGAGCAGAACACGTGCATTGCCTGTCCCTTCTGCTGCGGCGAAAAAGGGATCCCAAACCACCCAGGCATCAACGCTACCCCTGAGAAATGCAGCTCGCGCATCTGCCGGACTCAAGAATACTGGCTCGATGTCACTGTACTCCAGTCCAGCGCCTTTCAGAGCTGAGACCAGCAAATAATGAGCGCTTGAGGCTTTTGTGAAAGCGATCTTCTTACCCTTCAGCTCAGAGACGCTTCGAATTGGAGACTCTTTAGGGACCAGAATACCTTGACCCTTTGGGCTCGGCTGGACCGCGGCAACATAAACCAAATTGGTGCCTGCCGCTTGAGCAAAAATTGGGGGGGATTCTCCTGTTGGCCCAATATCAATACTGCCAACGTTGAGAGCTTCTAATAGAGGAGGTCCTGCCTGAAACTCTGTCCACTCTACAGAGATGCCCTGCGGTGGAAGGCGTTTTTCTAGAACGCCCCTAGACTTCACCAAGATGTTCGATTTCTGATAGCCGAGACGAACTATTTTGGGTTTTGCAGGCTCAGCTGCTGTCTGTCCTTGGCTGCTCGGTCCGCTGCAACTCATTAAGGTAGTGGACAGGGTGAAAAATGCCGAGACTAGGAACAGCAAGAGACTGCGGGCAAGAAGCGCACGCTGTCGATTGGTTCTAATCCTCATAGGAACACTCCACGACTATACAATTTCTCAGCTTTTCGGCTGTGACTTTTCGCTTGACACTAAGATGTTTTTGAAGCCAATAAAAAGTCTTTAGCCTAACAACATTGCTGAACCAGACTCTCGCAATAGGGCTCAGCTTTCCCAAGCTTAAAAAAGCTGTTCAGGCCTAACTCATGAGGTATAAAAAGCAGTCAAGATACAGTTTTTTTGAGAATCAAATAGGAGAATGTCACATCCTTCGGGAGAGCACAAGTACATTCAATACATCCCTGAAATGGGGAGTATTTGTAGCTGTTTGAACCGTTAAGCTTAACTGCTAATTTTCTTTATGCCTGAGTTTTATGTTTGTCAATTCTTTAGAATATCGAGCTAGAATATTGAGCTGAATGGCTAGTTTTCTTTACCCTAGTCTGGGACTATCAAATTTAACGAGAATTTGACTATCAAACCTCTCAGACAACTTTAGGTTTTCGTCCTTGAGGATATTGATGGCAGGCTCTTCTCTCAGAACTGAGCCATCTTATCAAAGCGCCAGTAAATGCCAGCATGGTAGGACCGCTCCACGCTGGCATCCTGCTAGCTTGCGCTCAGCTGATTGTTAGCTCTAGTCAGGGTAAAAGATTAGCGTTCGCAGCTCAATGCTTTCGCGACTTGGGGCATCGGGTGAACTGTTTGGATCAGTAAATGCAGTGTGGGCAGCAAATCGTGCCCGCCCATCCTCTGCTGAGTCAAAGCATTTAATGAGTAGCGCTTCATCTGGCTGCATTTGAGGAAAGTAGAACCAGCGATGCGTCGAGTTGTAAGTGACTGCGTAAGTTTCACCGATTCGATCCCGGTACACAAGATCGCTCGCAATGAGGTCCTTTGGTGCAATGCTCTGTGCATCGCATACTCCTAGTGGAGACTCCCAGACAGGCCCATTAATTGGTCGCCAGACATTGATAATGCTGAACCGTTGTCGTAGCCATGCTTCAGGATTATCTATACCAAGGGTTGCCAACACATTATGGGCACGACTGTAACCGGATCGGGCAGTAAGGTCGTTGTGTACCCGTTGTACTGGCTCTTTTGCGTTGTTTTCGCCCCGCTTAGCTCGTTGGGTGTTACGGACATTGTGATCGAACACGATTGCCTTTGCTGCACCCGTTAGCTTTACTAAAAGTTGCTCGGCCTCCGGGTAGTAAACCCGGCGCACCTCTTCTTCATCGTAGAAGTTATGAACGGTACTAGGGCGCACTACTAAGTTAAACCCCTCCCGGTCTAGAGATAGCTCTTGTGCGCTCAAGCGAGCATTGTGAATCGGCACCTTGCGCAACTCGTAGGTTCCATTGGATTGTGGGATGCCAGAGGGCGGCTCAAAAGTGTAATTGACCAGCTTCTCTGCCATGGGGGCAAGGTAATTGAGAGTCGCCTCAACCGGAGAGGAATCCTCGAAAATGGGGTCGGGTAGAACTTGACTGGCTAGGCTCATAGCTACACCTAAGTAATTAACTGAACCGAACTGATTACAGCCGGTCTTTTAAGTCAGTAACGGTTAACTACCTATTTACACTTGAGACCTGTAATACGGCCTTGCCGACGAAGCGGCGGTCGAGTAATTGTTGTGCCAAATCAGCTACTTGCGTCCAATCAGCTTCAACCGCGATGTGAGGTCGCAGCTGACCGTCGGCGATTAGATTGAGCAACCGTTGCAGCCCTATAGCAGCTGACTCCCGTTTAAGTTCATGAAAGAGAATCAGCGCGTACAGACTGGCACCACTGCTCGTGCCGTAAAAACGCTGGGCGTTGAACGTCACCTCTGTGCCACCTGAGGTTCCAAAGAGGACAACTACACCATCTGGTGCCACTGATCCCAAAGCGGCAGAGAGGGTTTTGCCACCCACCGATTCCACAATCAAATCGTAGGGAGCGTACTCACTGTTTAGAGGTAACTCTTCGCTAACCACGACGGCTTGTGCCCCTGCTTCTTTGACCAAGGCTGCATGGTCAGGTTGACGAATGTGAGCAATGACCTTGGCTCCTGACAACCGCGCTAATTGAATCGCAAAGTTGCCAACCCCACCGGATGCACCTGTAATCAGCACAGATTTACCCAGCAGCAATCCACTCTGCTTGAGCGCGTGGTAAGCGGTTAGACCGGCTACCGGCAGGGTCGCTGCTTGTGCAAACGAAACTGATTCGGGTAACTCGGCAATCGCGTGGGTTGGAACTGCTACCAGTTCTGCCCAAGCCCCGGAACGGACGAAGCCGACAACTCGCTTGCCTGTAGCTGGACCTGAGCCATCGGCAGCAGGGGTTTCGACAATTCCGGCCAAGTCCCAACCAGGTCGCCAACCTGCTTCGGCATTCGTCGCTCGTTTGACCTCACCTCGGTTTAAGGAAATAGCTGCAACTCGTACAAGCGCTTCGTCAGTGGCAAGCGTTGGCAGTTCCACCTCATTGAGTACTAATCGACTGGGGCTGCTGGGATCAACAACGACGGCCCTAATTTTGCCCATGAGAAATGTCCTAGTTTAGATTCAGAGGCTAGTGCCAATTTAATATTTGCTCACCCTCATCTTTCTTTTCGCCCAGGTTCTCTTTCCCTAAAGTTTTTTGCCTAACTTTCTTTGCCCAACTTCAGACACGCGGCGAAGTCTACTTGCCAACGAGGTTTAGCTAAACTCACTCAAACGAGAACCGGGGACTGATTGTACTGAGAAGAGTCTCCCTTAATGGCCTCACTGTGCCTACCATCGATGTTAACTGGGAGGTCACCGATGAGGGTTACTCGTTGGACTCTTCGGGGTTGGTTGCCGTAATCGTCGATCGCGTAGTGCTGAGTAGCGCGGTTGTCCCAGAACGCTACGTCACCAGGTTGCCAGCGCCAACGGACGGTGTTTTCAGGACGAGTCACATATGACTGTAATAGTCTGATAATGTCATGTGACTCGGTCTGGGATAGTCCACGCAGTTGGCGAACAAAACCACCTATGAACAAGCCGCGCTCGTTGGATTCAGGGTGAACGCGGACAACCGGATGCAGTGTCTCATAGATGGTTGACTCAAAGATGGCCCGATAAGCCTTGAATTCTTCAGAGAGATCGACGGCGCTAGTTGCATAATCATAGGCGTTGCTATGCACAGCCCAGAGTTGGTCTGCCAAACTGCGCAGGTGAGATGGCAGGTCCTCGTACGCTGTGGCGGAGTTAGCCCAGACCGTGTCGCCTCCTATCGGAGGAATGACAACTGCCCGCAGAATAGAGCCCAGTGGAGGGCGGTCTACAAAGGTCACATCCGTGTGCCAATGATTTGCACGACTGACATTGCGACCATAGTCTAAATCCAGGATTACAGGGTGTTCGGGGAGAGATGGCACGGTCGGGTGAGCGGTGGTGATTTCCCCAAAGCGGCGAGCAAACCTAACCTGCCCCTCGGCGTCGAGCTGCTGGCCCCGAAAGAAGATCACCTTATGATGGACGAGAGCCTTGCGAATCTCGCCAATGACCTCAGATGGGAGGGCTGTGCTCAGGTCCACCTCGACAATTTCAGCCCCGATGCGTCCTGCAACAGGTTGGATATCGAAGTATTTGGAACTCATAGACTGATGCCTCCAAGAAGATTCTTATCCGTGTTTTTTGTTGCTTTAACCAAATGCTCTAGTTCCAAGAAATCAGCCTTAATTCAGTCCTAATGCTGGTTATGGATCAACAGCAGAAGCATTGTTCAGCGACAGAAGGGCCAGGAACATCCTAAGCTTTAGTTTCTGAAAATACGCTAAATCAATCGAGATACCGTATTTACCTCATTAGGGAGAAGTATCGCATGAGAAGTCTGGAGAAATCAAGCCCAGGTTTCGGGCAGAGATTCTGTAGGATTATGTTGTACGAGATACTTTCGGTCAGAGTGTAAATGTAAGGAAAAATACAAAGATAGGAATCTAGTTTTCGGATTAAGCGTGCTCAAACTATGAGTTTCTCCTCCGGGCCCTTGAGGAATGCTACGAATACTTTTCTTTTCTAAAAGATTTGCGCTGCACAACCTAAAAGCCTCCCCAGCTGAAGTAGAGAGGCTTTGAGCTATTGTTAGTCACAGTTCAAGTGATAGGTTCGACTAAGTGCCTCTTATAGAGCTTGCGTAGGTTTTTCAGGGCTCGGTGGCCTCTTTGACGAAGCGCTGTCTCAGTTTGAGGTTTCTCTCCCGCTAGGATTAAGCGCTCACCAATTTCCCCCCAGGTGAGTTCATCTACAATTTTTCAAGTTAAAATCAAACGGTCTTTAGAAGCCAGAGTCTGAATTGACTCGCGTAGCGCTAGTCGGTCACTGTCACTGATCTGGTTCTCATCTAACTCTTCTGAAGCCAGCTCATTCTCATCTGCGGGCGTGATTTGTATATACCGCCTACTGCTCCGACTTAGCTCACGCGCTACATTGTAGGCGGCGGATCTAAACCAAGGGCGAGGCTTCTCAATCGGTCCCTTTGTCTCAAGCTGCTTGACTCCTCGTAGATAAAGCTCATTGACCAAATCATAGATATCAACCTGAGACTGCAAATGAAATTGCTCGATAATCCGTTTGAAGTAAGGGAGTGGAGAGCCATCACAGTAGTCTTTCGAGCGTATCCAGCTCTGAATCTCGGCCTTCAGCTCTTCCAGGGTCTGAATAGGAGTGAAAGATCGATGTACCATACATAGTCCTTGCGTGGGTGTGTGAGGGGGACCGTATTAGCGCAGTCGTTAATGCCGTGTTGATTCTTAGTGCATTGGGCCAATACTTTGTTATGCAGCAACAACATACATTCCCTATCGAGTCACCGTAGATCTTTTAAACTGCACACTTAAACAGGGAAGAATTTAGTATAGTGGGCTACATAGTTCCCTCGGTCAAGATAGAAGACTTCAACCTCTGTAGCCTCAAACCATTGATCCCTTGCCGGGAAGTTTCGCAAGATACATAACAAGTAAACATGAACGAATTTTATTGAGTTTTTCTAAAGGCATGTTTCAGCGGTTACACAATCCTGAAAAGTATTAGGTATCTTTAAAAAAGTTAACTCGGAGGACTGTCACGCAAGGGTCAGAGGGGTCACTACCCAATAGTACCTCTGCGGACTTCTTAGGCTCCCTTCCGTGGCACAGACCACAGCAGAATCAATCTTATTGACTTTGAGGGCGGCAAGATACCACAAGTAACTAGCTCAAGCCACAAGTCGTCTTTGTGGATTGTATTTGAAATGGAACACGCAGATAAACCGATGGATATGCCCAGGAAGACCAATATAAATAGTCAAGACAGTGTAGAGCAGTCTCCTGACTTAAAGATGCGCATTGTAGGGTCTAACCAACAGACCCTCTCTGTAAGGGCTATTCTCTTAGCCCAAGAGTACCATAGGCTATCGGTACAGCCGTCGTTGTCGGATTTGGAGGCAAATCGGATAGCGGAAATTCTTGAGCTTGCTAAATCTGATGATATTCTCGACGGCATGATTGAGGAAGTCGAAATTCTTATTGCTCGTGAATTGAATTTGTTAGGTGAAACCAGCGTTCACTACTATGAAGACCAACAAGCTAAGCTCAATGAATATCTAGAGCCCATGCTGCAAGGAGGCAGCTCTAATCAGTCGCTTGAGGAGGAATACAATCAGCAATTCAAAACAGCCTTAGTCAAAAGAATTCAATGGCTTCTACAGGATGAAGGCTTCGATCCTGGTCCTATCGATGGTGTAATTGGCATAAAAACAATGGCTGCAGCTGAGGCTTTTCAACAACATAGAAACCTCACCGTAGATGGGATTTTTGGCCCGCACACGCTGGCTGTTTTAGGCGTGCTCTGAGTACCGTCATCACCTCGCCTATTTTTAGGTGCGTCTCCCTAACTGCCTTTCAGGGTAAGAGGGCAAGTGTTTGATTAAGCATAATGGCAACTAATACAGAGAGTGAGTGCATTCTATAAAAATTGCATTCACTCTCTGTATTGAATCTTCATTGGTCTTGTAACGAGAACTGTTGGATTCTCACTAAATAGTGTAGCGAGAAAATCGAGAAGCTCCCATGTCAGCAAGCATAGGATGGGAAGTAAAAAACAATCTCTTCAGTTTTCTGAAGTCTTTGTTAGGCAAGGATCAAGGGTGGAAGGACAGTCTCAGGAGTAATTTTTCTGAACTGTTTAGGCATTGTTTGGATATTGAGAGGCATGCAATCGTTGAAGAGAAAATTCAGCCAGGCCAGAAGGGTAGAGTTTATTTTAGTGGTACTTGGTGGTCTGCTGTGTGTGAACGTGAGGTCACTCTTCTACCAGGTGACCACGTACGGGTGATTGGAATCTGCAACATCACACTCATCGTTGAGCCATTAGGTCAGCTATTGGCTTAGCTGTTGTAGGGCGTCTTTGTTTTGTCGCCACTCCTGACGGACACAAGTAGCTAACCGATTTGATGAGCCCCAAGCTAATTGGGGCTCATCAGCTATTTCAGATGTTTCTTAAGCCTCTCGAAGAACTTGTCAGTGAAGTCAGCTGTGAGGTCTGGTGGCGGCTTCGGGGGCTTCTGTACTGGGAGCAGTATAGCTACTATCCCCAAGGCTGCAATGCCAAGCACAAGAATGATGGGATCCATGTTGATAGATGTGAGGAACACCAACCTTTTAGTCGATTTGCTTCCAGTAGATCTGCTGAATAGAAGACCGACACTTTTGGGAAATTTCAGTAGCATCTACTCACTGAAATTTCCCAGTCGAGTTCTTTAATTGGGAGATTAGCTTACGGACTGAGTTGCACTGATTTCAGAGCCACCACGTTCTACTGCTGTTAATGGCATCGGTTTGGCTATGGTTCGGGCTCAGTTCTAATCTTTGAGCAACACAACTCCATGCTGTTGCCCAAGCGAGAAACAGTACACAGGAAAACCTGAAAAGCAAGTACTTCAATCACTAATTGCCTACTAGTTGCCGAGAAACAATTTACAGTTGCTCAAAGAGAGACCTGTGAAAAGCTTGACTTGCTGGAACTAGGTCTGTAACATTTCTGCTATTCGCTGTTAATAACGGTAATCCTATCAGTTTATCGTTGTTTGACTGACCGTCTCAGATTTAAAGGACAGCCTGACACCGTCAGTGATTGCAAAACCAGCTAGCATTTCGTGAATCCTTGCATTTCTATCTACTCAGGAGTTTTTGAACATGGCAAATATTTTGGCAATTGCAGGTAGTCCTTCTCATCCTTCTAGAACCTATGGGTTGCTGGAATATGCAGCTAAACTACTGCAGGACGAAGGTTTACATATTGATATCGTCTCCGCCCGTGACTTTCCTGCCGAAGATCTAGTGTTCGGACGCTATGACAGCCCAGCATTGGAGCCGGTCAAAGCCCTCCTAGAGAAAGCCGATGGGGTGATCATTGCCACGCCCATTTACAAAGCTGCCTACACAGGTGTTCTCAAAGCATTTTTAGATTTGCTGCCGCAGAAAGTACTATTGGGCAAGACAGTTTTACCCTTGGCGACAGGCGGAACCCTAGCTCATCTGCTGGTGATTGATTATGCGCTGAAACCTGTGCTCTCTGAGCTGGGTGCGCGCCATTTGTTGGGGGGTGTTTATGCTGTGGATAAACAGATCCAGCGACAGGCAGATGGTAGTGTCCAGCTTGATGAAGAAATCGATCAGCGCCTCAAGCATTCCCTGCGCGATCTAGTCATTGGTATAACTCGTGAGCAGCCCGTTTCTAAAGAATTGGCCCATGCCAATTAAGCCGAACCAGAGCTACCAGTAAAGGCTCTGTACCTTAAGGACGTTACAGCTCGGGGGCATGGTAGTACCTTGCCCTCGTTTTTTGTTGCAAAACGGAGTTGACTTACGACATTCAATTATGGCGCATCATTCGACTCAGAAATAATGGCTTCAAAAAGCTGATGCAGCACGACTAGGCCTTCCGACAAACTTGCTAGTTGGTCGTGTGGCAATGCGGTGAGTAAAGCCGCAATTTTATGGAGCGTTGCTTCACGCGACTGCTGCAAATGAGTGCTGCCCATTTCGGTCAAATTGAGCATCACGTGACGGCGTTCTTTGGGATCTTCAACGCGGCTGATGAATCCCCGCTGCACGAGGCGCTCAGTCGTCGTGGAGGCAGTGGCCCGGGTGACACCAATGTGCTCCGCCACCTCAGAGAGGGAAGAGTCAGGGTGGCGCCGTAGGTAGGCCAGCACGCGAAACTGCGGCACAGAGAGCAAGGAAATACTCTGACTGCGCATCTCTGCCCGAATGAATTGCATCGCCGAAGGAATCGCGTCCATTAACTGCGCTGCACATTGTTCAGGTGTCATCGATTCAGCGCGGGACAGCGGTTGGGGAGGGTTTCGATTCTCCAGATTCACGAGCTCACCGAGCCTTTCACGGCGATAACTTCTACTGAGGAGAATGTCTTGAGCCTAGCACCGGCAGGGTTTTAAAGCTCCGGATGCAGGATTTGCCCAGATACAAGATTTGCACTGAGGAGTACCATTCCACTAAAAGTATGACAGGCTAATAGTTAGGTTAGCTAATTATTTCTTGGTGCTACTCCTTCTTGCTGGTCACAGGTATACAACCGTCCCTCCTGTCGTCGTTACCGGCCTCCCTTCTTCAGGACAGGTTGGGTTGGCTCGCGTTGGTCCGGCTCACGTTGGTCCGGCCCGCATTGGTTTGGCTCGCGTTAGCCTCCGTCTGTGTTGCCGCTGGTGGATTAGTGATGGTTTGTAATGAGGCAAAGGCATTAGCCAAGGAGCAATGGTGATGAATCAGTCGAGTGGCAATGGTGACCAGGAGGCGAGTGGTCCTAGGGGGCAGGAAACCGCGTTAAAAAGCAATCAGCCTGTGATTTTAGAAACTCAAGCGTTAACTCGTCACTTCGGCAAGATGACAGCTGTAGATGCCATCGATCTCTCAGTTCATGCAGGAGAGGCGTTTGGCTTACTGGGACCTAACGGCGCAGGCAAAAGTACAGTCATTAAAATGCTGACGACGCTACTGCCACCTAGCGCCGGGCAGGCTCAAATCGCAGGGTTTGACGTTGTGCGTCAGTCGTCACGAGTGCAGCGAGTGATTGGCTACGTACCGCAAGCGCTATCGGCAGATGGCACCCTGACCGGCTATGAGAACTTGCTGATTTTTGCCAAGCTCTATGACTTGCCTAGGCGAGGGCGAGAAGCCAAAATTCGCGATGCCTTGGCCTTTATGGGCTTGACTGAAGCCGCTAACCAACTGGTACGAACCTATTCTGGCGGCATGATCCGCCGTTTAGAAATTGCCCAGTCGGTTTTGCACCATCCACAATTGTTGTTTCTAGACGAGCCAACGGTTGGACTGGACCCACGGGCGCGCAGTAGTGTTTGGCAGTTGGTGCGGCAATTGCAGCAAGATTACGGCACCACCGTATTTCTCACCACCCACTTCATGGAAGAAGCCGATAGCTTGTGCGATCGCGTGGCAATTATGCATCGGGGCAGTGTGGTTGTGACTGGTTCACCCACAGAACTTAAAGCCTCACTCGATAAACCTGACGCCACACTTGATGACGTTTTTATTCACTACACCGGCGACCAACTCACTTCGGGAGGAACCTACCGTGACACTTCGAAACTCAGGCGTACCGCTCAACGGTTGGGATAAGAATAAGACCAGGCACAATCAACTGAGAAACTTAGTTGCAGCGACCACCAATTTGATCCGCAAAACATTGGTGATAACTGAACTGGAAGTTCGCAAAATCCTGCACGATCCAACTGATCTGCTGCTGCGAGCCATTCAGCCTGCGCTGTGGCTATTAATTTTCGGGCAAGTGCTAGGGCGGGTACGGGCAATTCCGACCGGCAATCTGACCTACTTAGAGTTTTTGGCGCCTGGCATCCTAGCGCAGAGTGTGCTGTTTGTTGCCATTTTTAGTGCGATGTCGATCATTTGGGAACGGGATCTGGGCATCGTCCACAAATTTTTAGCCAGCCCAACGCCACGGGTAGCACTGGTTTTGGGGAAGGCTCTATCGGCTGGGATTCGGAGTCTAACCCAGGTGGCGATTGTCTCTATCTTGATTTTGTTATTGGGCGTGAAACTCAATCCTAATCCCTTGGCGCTGCTGGGCGTAGTCTTGATTGTGCTGTTGGGTGCGGCGTGTTTCTCGTTGTTTTCGCTCACCATTGCCTGTCTGGTGAAGACCCGCGAGCGCTTCATGGGTATTGGCCAACTATTAACCATGCCGCTATTTTTTGCCAGCAACGCAATTTATCCCATCTCGCTGATGCCGGGTTGGTTACAAATACTCTCTCGTCTCAATCCACTGACCTATCAAGTCGACGCGCTGCGTGGTCTGATGCTAGTCAATGGCGTTAGCACCCATAGTTTTGGTTTCAATTGTGCGGTTCTCGCTTTCACCACAACGCTTCTAACTCTAATCTGTGCCCGTCTGTATCCCCGCCTCGCGATCTAGCTGGGTCAGAGAACTCCCTAAACCTCTACCAAACTAGGGCGGGAGCCTGTCTGCGCACCAGAAGGCAACTTTAAAGTAAATGCAGTTTGACCCGATGGCGTAGGATCGAGGGTTAGTTCACCGCCATGAGCACGGGCAATTTCTCTAGCGAGACTGAGCCCCAAGCCAGTTCCTTCGATTTTGCGAGTGCGGGCAGGATCGCCACGATGGAAGCGATCAAAAATGCGGTCTCGTTCGCTGGCCGGAATATCTTTGGAGGAATTGCTAATGGTTACGAGTGCAGTCGTTGCTTGCTGCTGAGCCTGGATCCGAATCCAGCCTTCGGCAAGATTGTATTTGATCGCATTACTGAACAAGTTTTGAAGAATTTGGGTGAGCAAATCGCGATCGCCTAGGACTCGAACCTCAGAGGCAATTTCGGTCTGAACCTCTAGGTGCGGTGCCAATAGTTCTATGTCTTCGGTCATTTCGATCAGCATCTCGGACAAGTTGACTTCAACCTTGTGCAAGCTCATTTGCCCGGCATCAGCCAGAGACAGGAGTAAAAGTTTGCGCACAATTCCACCTAGACGCTGCACTTCATCCAGCAAATTTCCTAGACTTTGTTGCACCTCTGAGCCTGAGTCCGCCTGCTGTAAAGTTCGCTCTAGCTCTCCTTGCAAAATCGTGAGCGGTGTCTTGAGTTCGTGAGCGGCATCGGCACTAAAGCGGGAAGCCTGTTTAAAACTGCGCTCCAGGCGTTCTAGCATCTGGTTAAACACCCGGATCAGCTCTACGAATTCAACATCCGTGGCGCTGATTGGCACTCGCTGATCCAAGCCTTTGACGGTCACCTGTCGAATCGCAGAGGCCAACTCGCGAATAGGACGTAGCGCACTGCCTGATAGGCTCCAAGCCCCACCAGCACCCAGAAGCAGCACAACGGGAATTGAAATCAGGAAGATGTTGCGGATGACTGCCATCTCCTGATCAATCGCTTGGAGGCTAATGGCAACCGCCACTTGGGCATGGACGAAACTGACTGCCCCTACGCGCCAAGCACCCGTCGTGGTGTAACGAGTGGCGAATTGAGGCTCAGCAGGGGGACCGCCCGGCCCTCGCTCAGGACGGTCTGGTGCTCTTTCTGGCCGTCGGCGGGACTCGGGCGGCGGGGATGGCAATTGGTCACGTAGCAACGGGGGACGCGGTGGAAATAAAGCCTCCGCATTGAAGTCAGTTGTCCATCGGTCTGATTGATAAAGTGTCTTCCCTTGCGAGCCGATGACCAATAGAGCCGTCGGCGTATCGACACCAGTGCCTAAGCGCTGCGGTAGTGAAGCTTTGTAGGACAACCAACGATCCTGCTCACGGGGGCGAGCTGCTCGCAACAGCTGATTGGTTAAGTTCGCATCCAGGCGGCTGACCTTGGCGTCGTAAATGAGCTTCCAAGAAATCACGCCAAAACCCACGAGGGCACCGCCCGTTAATGCCGCAGACAACAGAGCAATTTGGAAGCGAAATGAATAGCGAAACGAAGGAAGTTTCAAGGGTCAAGACTCTAATTGGCGGAATCGATAGCCAACACCCCGAACACTTTCCAGCCAACCCACGCCAGCAATGGGGTCGATCTTTCTGCGGATCCGCCGGATGCAAACATCCACGACATTGGTATTGGGGTTAAAGTCATAGCCCCAGACATGTTCTAGGATTTGGGTGCGCGTAAAAACTCGTCCCGGTGAGCGCATCAAATATTCCAGGAGATTGAACTCGCGGCTAGTTAGTTCCACAATTTGCTGATTGCAGGTGACTTCTCGGGTGATGCGATCAAGTTTGATTGGTCCGATTGCCAGCAAGTTTTGGCGCTCGCCTGAAGTTCGGCGGATGACTGCGTGTAGGCGAGCCACCAATTCCTCAACAAAAAAAGGTTTGGCAATGTAGTCGTCTGCGCCTAGATTGAGCCCTTCCAAGCGATCATCCAGTTCATTGCGGGCCGTCAACAAAATGACGGGTACATTGCGACCCGCCCGTCGCAAATTCTTGAGAAGCGAAAGTCCATCCTTGCCCGGCACCATGATGTCAAGCACAATCACGTCGTACTCGTTGTCGATGGCTCGGAGATAACCCTCATCACCATTGTCACAGTAGTCAACGACAAAGCCCTGCTCCTTCAATCCTGCTTGGACGAAGTTGGCAATTTTTGCTTCGTCTTCGACAAATAGAACATTCATAAGCTCACCTGCCAATCCATTCTACGTTCAGCAGGTTCAGCGTCTGCTCTAACTAAATGACAAAACTGTCATCTGGCTACCAAGAGAACCGTCATTTGCAGGGAGCTTAATCAGAACTGTAGGTATCTCGACAACCTGCCTACGCAAACATTTTTACTCAGACCTGCCTACCCAGATGTTGATGGTTATGACGATTCACCGCATGTTCGCTTTAGTCGCTCTTCCCTTTCTGGTTGGAGCCTGTAGTTTGATACCCAACAAAGCTATGGCCGATCCATCTAACCAGCTAGCTCAACAACCCGGTGTGCAACAGCCCGGATCACCGGATGGGCAGCCCAATCGAGACCGACCGGGTCAGCCTGGTCAACGCAGAAGACCCCACCGACGCATCGACTTTGCCGCGGCTGCACAGAAACTGGGCGTGACCGAAGCGCAACTGAAAACGGCCTTAGGGGTGCCTGCCAATCCTCCCAGTCCTTCCACCAATCCTCCCAATGCAACCGAGCGGCGTCAGCGTCGCCCTCGCCTGGACATTGAGGGGGCAGCTACAAAACTGGGGGTGACTCAACAGCAATTGCGAGATGCTCTGGGGATTCCGCAGCGTCCCCCCGGAGATCGTCCCGGTCCTAATGCTCGCCCTGCTCAGACATAACCTTTGGGCAAACAAGTTGGGTAAACAAGGCTGACTGAATCTGCTGACTGAAGCTGCGGCTACCCAAAGACTAAACCAAAGCCCGTTGTCACAGTCCTAACACCAACTCACTTTTGAAGCGCTACATATACCCCTCCCAACCTCCCCTTGCCAAGGAGAGGAGCCGCAGGCGGTAGGGGTTTGATGGGTCGCTTTCATTTAGAGAACTGGTATAACACCACAGAGATTGTGTCTGTTAAGCCTGTGTTTTTTGTTTGGATCGTCGCAGCTTCAGAGAGCTCAAAGAACAGCTCAAAGAATAGGGGCTATCTCCTTCTCAAGCGACGTCCTCCCCAGATAGGCATAGCTTGCGAATGACAATTTTGTCATTCAATAATCGGCAAAGCTGTCATGTTAGTCATGCTGAATTAGAGGATGTGGACGCTCTTCTTCAAGTTCGTCATTGCTGTTTATGACTGAGGTGGAAAAATCCATGACTCTTGATTCCCACCAATCTGTCGCCTTTAAGCCTTCGGGTAAAGGCTTGCTAAATCCCACCCTAATTAAATGGTGCATTGGGCTATTTGTGCTGGCTGCCTTAGCGGGGGGTGGCTATCTCGTTCAGCGCCAGATGGCAGTGGCCTCACGCCAAGAAGCTAGACGCCAAATGCAAACCGTGCCGGTTGAGCGAGCGAGTTTACCCATTACGATTACCGCCAATGGCACAGTCCAGGCCGAACAATCAACCAACGTCAGCCCCAAAACCTCGGGGCGTCTGAGGCGTTTGTTGGTCAATGAGGGTGATGAAGTTCAATCCGGTCAGATTTTGGCCTACATGGATGATTCCAACCTGCAAGGGCAACTGATCCAATCTAAGGGGCAATTGGCTTCGGCCCAAGCTAATTTGCAGAAGGTGATTGCGGGCAATCGTCCTGAAGAGATTGCGCAATCTCGGTCCCGCTTACGCAGTGCCGAGGCCAGTTTAAATCAGGCGCAATTCGACTTTCAACGCAATCAGCAACTCTATCAAGAGGGAGCGGTTTCGGCTCAGGCGCTGGATACTGCCCGCACCGCTCGGGATAACGCCCAAGCAGCAGTAGACGAACAGCAACAAGCTCTCCGGTTGACTCAAGTAGGCAGCCGACCCGAAGACATTAGTCAGGCGCGGGCTCAAGTCACTGAGGCTCAGGGCAGCCTCCGGACGGTGCAAACGCAAATCGCAGACACCGTTATTCGTGCCCCATTTATTGGCATTGTCACCAGCAAGTATGCGTCTCCAGGTGATTTCGTTACGCCCACTACCTCAGGCAGCTCTGTGTCTTCGGCAACCTCTTCTTCGGTTTTGTCGTTGGCTTCCAATTATCAAGTAATCGCTAATGTTGCCGAAACCGACATTGGCAAAATTAAAATCGGACAACTCGTTAATATTCAAGCGGATGCCTACTCAGGCCAAGCCTTTAAAGGAAAAGTTGCTCAAATTGCCGCGCAAGCAACGGTCGAAACTAATGTAACTAGCTTTAAAGTTAGGGTTGATTTTGCGGATCCGCAAAAGTTGCTCCGTCCTGGCATGAATGTCAATGCGCAGTTCGATGTTGGCAAGTTGAATAATGCTTTGGTGATTCCAACCGTTGCGATTGTCCGTCAGCAAAATGGCACAGGCGTGCTGGTAATGACTGAAGCGGGCAGACCCCGATTTAGACCGGTTGAAACTGGGGTTACAGTCGGCAATCAAACCGAAGTGCGTTCTGGCTTGACCGGCAACGAGCAAGTTTTAGTCAGTGCGCCCCGGCAGCCGTCCCAGTCCCGGTCTGGCGGTCCATCGCTCTTGCCCGGCTTTGGTGGCGGTCCTAGTGGTTCGGGTGGCGGTCGCCGTGGCGGTCCCGGAGGTGCACCCTAGATGAAGTCCTCCCGTAGCCGTTCTAAGTCGTCAGCAAAGCGGGCATCAGCAAAACGGGCATCGGCGCAACGCATGCTGAAGACACCGCCTCTGCGGGTCCGCTCGGTGTCAATGCTCGAAATCCTATCGATGGCCATCGAGGCTTTGTGGAGCAACAAACTCCGCACCATGCTGACCATGCTGGGCATCGTTATCGGCATTACCGCAGTCATTGCGATCACGTCTATTGGCCAGGGTGTGCAAAAGTCTACTGAACAGCAGTTACAGGGGCTAGGGTCCGACATCATACAGGTTTTTGCTGGGGCCGCAAGGACTGGCAACGTCAGACAGGGCAGTGGCTCTGCCTCAACCTTGACTTGGGAAGATGCTAAGGCAATCCAGGCTCAGGTTTTAGCCGCTGACAAAGTTTCTGCCTATCTGCAACAGACTGCTCAGGTAACTTACGAACAGCAAAACACTTCAACCACGATTGTTGGCACTGATCTCAACTATCCAGCCGTGAGAAATGTCCAGACTCAAGAGGGGCGCTTTTTCAATCAGGAGGAGCTCGATGCGGCAAGACCTGTTGCTGTTTTGGGGCCAACCGTCCGCGATGAGTTGCTGGGAACTGGCAGCAGCGCTTTGGGCACCCAGGTTCGCATCCAGGGCCAAAGTTATGAAGTGATCGGCGTGACCACAGCTAAGGGAGCCCAGGGTCCAATCAACACCGATGAGCAGATTTATATTCCTCTCACCAATATGTCTGCAAGGCTGGTGGGAAATAATGCTCTATCCGGCATTGCGGTCAGAGGCATTTATGTGAAAGCCAAGAGTCAGGACCAGTTGAATGCAGCTGAGTTTCAAATCACCAACTTACTGCGAGTTCGCCACAATATTTATCCACCCCAAGCGGATGATTTCAGACTCACTAACCAAGCTGATATCCTCAGTGCCCTGAGCAATATCATTGGTATGTTTACGGTGATGGTCGTGGCCATCGCTGGCATTTCTCTGGTGGTCGGCGGCATTGGCATTGCCAATATTATGCTGGTCTCAGTGGTTGAGAGAACGCGAGAAATTGGTATTCGTAAAGCGCTCGGAGCGACCAGTTCTGCTGTCTTAAGTCAATTTTTGGCTGAGGCTATCGTGGTTTCTACCCTCGGCGGTGGTCTGGGCATCGGCCTAGGCATTGCCATTGCCTGGACCGCTTCGACGCTGCTCAAATTCCCGTTTGTGCTGTCTGTCTGGTCGATCATCGTCGGCTTCGGCTTATCATCCATCGTCGGTCTGCTGGCTGGTGTGATTCCAGCTCGCAACGCTGCCCAACTTGACCCCATTGCTGCCTTAAGGAGTGAGTGAGATGGCACCTATGATTCAGATGGAGGCAATTAGAAAAAACTACCACCTTGGCGAACTGGAGGTTCCAGTCCTCAAGGGCATTAATTTGTCGATTGAAACGGGCGAATACGTTGCGATTATGGGCGCTTCCGGCTCGGGAAAGTCTACGCTGATGAACATCATTGGCTGTTTAGATCGCCTCAGCTCAGGTTGCTATTTTCTAGAGGGTCGGAACTTAAACCAAATGACCAATGATGAACTGGCTTACATTCGAAACCAGCGCATTGGTTTTGTGTTTCAGCAGTTCAATTTATTGTCCCGCTCTACAGCACTAGAGAACGTCATGCTGCCAATGGTCTATGCCAATGTTCCTAAGCCAAAACGACGCAAACGGGCAATTGAAGCGTTAAGCAGAGTTGGCTTAGCCGATCGCTTACAGAATCGTCCTAGCCAACTCTCGGGCGGTCAACAGCAGCGGGTCGCGATTGCCCGTGCTCTTGTCAATCGCCCTGCGTTGGTTCTGGCTGATGAGCCGACGGGTGCTTTGGATACCAGAACGTCTGGTGAGGTAATGGAGTTGCTGACGGATCTCAATGAGCAGGGCATCACGATTGTCATCGTTACCCACGACCCAGATGTTGCGGCTCAAACTCATCGTACTATTCATGTCAAAGATGGCCTGGTCCTGAACAATTCTGTGGCGCAGCTCTAATACCAATTCTCTAAACTGAGAGCTACAAATTAAAACCTTACCGCCTACGGCTCCTCCCCTGGGCAAGGAGAAGCTCGGAGGGGGCAATGTGCAAGGCCTATTCATCTGGCCTCGGGGTTTTGCACGGCTCGGAGCAGGCTCGGCGAGAGGCTATAGAGCGAGACGGTTGGCCCACCGCTTTGGGGATAGACAGTGACTTTGCGGACCAGGTCCTGAGCTTCAAGGACCAGCAGCAAGGGCTGGATGTCTTGGGCTTCTAGACTGCTGTCGCGGCTAAGTAGGGCGAGGCTGACACGGGACTGAGCACCATTGGGTTCAATGTAGTTAGCAATGGTGAGCAGGATTAGCTTGAGTGGGGCGGGCAGTTTGAGTCGGCGCGCGGTGTAGTCCCACAGGGCAAGGCGAGGGTTGGGGCTCATGATTGGAGTTGAAGGATTTTTGAGGGTTGACAGGTAGTTGTACCCATCGCAAACAACGTTGTTGAGGGTAAAAGTGTCGTCGTTGTGGTTTGACCCTCGTTGATGAGGGTATAACCAACGTCGTTGTGAGCCTGACCTAAGTTGACGAGGGTAAAAGTGTCGTCTTCAAGGGTTTGACCCTCGTCGTCGTGGGTAAAAGTGTCGTCGTTGCGGGTTTGACCCTGGTTGACGAGGGTTGAAAGGTAGTTGTACCCATTGAAAGGTCCATGAGTGGGCAACCTGGGGGATAGCGTGCTTGGCGTCGCGCAGTTGGACCTGTCGCTGTCGTCAACTGAGACGGCGGACGATGGGGTTCCAGAGAGCGAGTCGAAGCGTGAGGCTCATGAGTTTGAGCTTGAGGGTAGAAGGATCGGTTCGATGAGCGTAGGAGGCTAAACGGTGCAGCTTTTAGACCCTAGGGCTCGTAAATGGGCCGAGACGGAGCATTGATGGGGTCAAGCAGTCCGTTGATGGAGTGTTTGGGTCCGTTGATCGAGTCTGGAGGTCGATTAATGGGGTCAGCGAGTCCGTTAACGGGGTAAATGAGTCGGTCGATGGAGCAAATGGGGCCGTTGATGGAGCGAAACGGTTGGTTGATGGAGTGAATAGGTCCGTTAATGGACCCATTCACTCCATTAACGGAGTCAACGAGTCGATTAACGGGGTCTTTGGGTCCATTGATTCGGTTTGGACGGTGGATTTACGGATGGCATTGATCAATGACGTCCTGCATGCGAGGCATCAATGGGTTCCTTGGGGGTAGCGCAGCTTGCGTTGCGCAGTTGGGCTTGTCTCTGCCGCCAGAGGTGCCGCCAATAGCGCAACACGTCTTCGGGGTAGGAGTAGCGCTGGATTTCGGTTTTGATCACTTCGCCAATCCAGTCGAGCAGATGCAGGTCATTGCAGGCTTGAATGGTGAGAGCGCAAGCCAAAAGCCACTGGTTGAACTTGCGGTAGCTGAGAAACTGGCCACCCCGATCAGCACGATGGACGAACAACACATGTAGCCAGTGTTCGATGCGGCAAATGAGCGATTCGGGAATGCCTAGAAACCGCGCGACTTGAGCGAGAGAGATGCAAAGCTGCGGCTGCAACACCTGAGTCAGGTGCATGGGGAGAACTCCAAAAATTTGAGGGCATAGAAGCCTTTGACCCTATTTAGGGTCGAGAAAGGCAGGTGCTAAACTGCCCCCTAGCCGCCAGGTCGCTGCATGCAACCTGGCGGTTAGTTCCCCAGAGTTTGAGTAAGACCCTGGGGGACGCCTAGGGATCCAGTCGCTTAGTTAGGAACACTATCAGGGCTGGAAATCAGAGTCAAGGGGGTAGCCCAAAAAATATTCTTGTATTACAACAAACATGAATTTTTTTGTATCCTACGCACTTAGGAATGTGCCAAAGGATTTTGTCTACATAACAAAAGAAACCTACTGTTATTGCAATTTTCAGGATAAAAAGTACCCTGCCAGGGTACTTTTAGGCTTGCCTGGATTCATTTAGAGTGAGAAGCAGGTGTGCATTCATTTAAAGTGAAGAGCACGAGAAGAAACGACCTTCACATTCACTCTGCTAGGTGAACGATGAAAGCGTCGACAACCTATGTTCGGGCTCCGCCAGATGGCATTTACAGCTTTGATCTTGTAGCAACCCCACCCGAGGATATCTCGGCACAAGTTATTTCGCCTATCCAAGTGAGAACTAATCGTCTTTAAAGAAGAAGGTATGAAAGGCATTCGAGTCCATGTTTCTCTCAGCTTCAAAGAGTTTCTCTTGAATCAAGATTCTCCTTACGTGGAAGCTCAAGCGAGCTGAGTAAAGCCGCAGTTGTAACTCTTTAGCTTGATTAGAAACATGCATGCGCCCGCGCTTAAACCTTTTATTGAAGTGCTTTGGAGTTCCGAACCTTGGAGACACTCTTACAAGCCTTGGCCATCGTACTTCCATAAACTTACCCAGAGAAAGGTAATTGTCCCCCAAGTTCAATTTCTACAACACTAAAACAGGAGCAGCGAATGACTAGTGATACCAAACTCAATACTAACAATGTGCCTCATGAGGGTGATGTAAACATTCCTCGTCTCTCCACTCCTCGACCTGGCCAGTCGGCAAAACTTATTGATCCGAATGATTTGCCGGATCTCTTGGGCAAGCTGAAGGCGGGCTCTGTCAACAGCTATCGACCTCCTACTCTGCCTGTTGAACTGGCCTCAAGCCACATGCCCAAATCGCCTGCCGCCTCTGTTGTTGCCAGATCGAACCCAGGCACACCAGCCCCCAGCACCCTGTTCGATGCTTGGCCCTGGTCTACGATGGGAAAAGTTTTCGTGGGTCGCACTAATGATTTTAACAATGCCCAGTTTACAGGTAGCGGCGTACTTGTCGGGCGACATACTTTGCTCACTGCCAGCCACGTTGTGCCGTGGGAATGGGTTTCAAGCGGTGACTGGTGGGTGCGGTTCGTGCCAGCATACTTTCACGGAGTAGGTCGATACGGTGACTCTTACGTATCTGGTTGGTATGGGTTTAAGACGGATTCAGTCGAAGGTGATGACTATGTCGTGTGTGACCTGTACGAGAACCTGGGCGATCAGTGTGGGTGGCTCGGTGTCATTAGCCTAAAGGAATCACGCTACGATGACTTCGTCTACACAAGTGTTGGTTACCCTGGAGACGTGCAGAACGGCCAAGTACCATGTGTTGAATATGGTTTGACTATCCAGGATGTCGATGATGAAGGAGAGAATGCCAAGGAACTGGAAACTCGTCTCTTTGGCGGTAAAGGTTGGTCTGGTGGTCCTCTGTTCTCTGATATTGACGGTGGCACACTGATTGTCGGGGTTCGCAGCGGACGGGAAACTGACTTTCTCACCAAGCGGCGAGTGGTTCATGCTAGCGGACGCAAACTGGTCGATATCGTTCGTTACGCTCATGAGAATTGGAAGCGTTCTGAGTGGTCAGGTTGGCAAGCGCTAGGCGGTTCCTTCCCTGCTGGAGTTAACCCTGCCGCCGTGAGCCGCAACTCCAGCAGCATTGAACTGTTCTGTCGCAGTCATGACAATGCTGTTTGGCAGACTTTTCGGCAACCGGATGGCAACTGGTCAGGCTGGTTCCAGATTCCTGACCCTGGTGATTTGATTGGCGATCTTGCTGTGGTCTCAATGAGTCCGGACAACCTTCAACTCTTTGGTGTTGGAACTGACAGCCAAATGTGGACAAAGTGGTGGACGGATGCAGGTGGCTGGTCAGGATGGCAAGCGCTGGGCGGTTCCTTTCCTGCTGGAGTTAATCCTGCTGCTGTGAGCCGTAGTTCTGACAGCATCGAACTATTCTGCCGCAGTCACGACAATCATATTTGGCAGACCTTCAGACAACCGGATGGCAACTGGTCAGGCTGGTTCCAGATTCCTGACCCTGGTGATTTGATTGGCGATCTTGCTGTGGTTTCAATGAGTCCGGACAACCTTCAACTCTTTGGTGTTGGAACTGACAGCCAAATGTGGACAAAGTGGTGGACGGATGCAGGTGGCTGGTCAGAATGGCAAGCGCTGGGCGGTTCCTTTCCTGCTGGAGTTAATCCTGCTGCCGTGAGCCGTAGTTCTGACAGCATTGAACTGTTCTGCCGCAGTCACGACAATCATATTTGGCAGACCTTCAGACAACCGGATGGCAACTGGTCGGGTTGGTTCCAGATTCCTGACCCTGGTGATTTGATTGGCGATCTTGCTGTGGTTTCAATGAGTCCGGACAACCTTCAACTTTTTGGTATTGGAACTGACAGCCAAATGTGGTCGAAGTGGTGGGCACGTATGGAATGAATGACAAAAATGCACTGGCAGGGTGTTATACCACTGTGTCCCAATGCTGGGTTTTGAAAGAGAGCAACGGCAGAGATCCAGACAGTGCAGATCGCATGACTCAGACGTATAGAGTTCTTGTTGCTTCCTCCACTCCATTGACCCTGTTTAGGGTCGAAAAAGGCAGGTGCTAAACTGCCCCCCAGGCGTCCCCCAAAGTCTTAGAGAAACTTTGGGGGACGCCTGGGGCCAGTCGCTTAGTTAGGGGCTGGAAATCAGAGTCAAGGGGGCAACCCCAAAAAGATCCGTGTGTAGCGAAGCCAGCAGGGTAAGCACCGAAACCTAGCTTCGGCCTCATTCCACTCCACCGAATCTTTTCTTAGCCACTCAGAAAAACGACGGCTATGCTGGGATAAACATCTCAACTCAGTTTGAAAGCTGAAACGAGATTTGTTTATCAGATGATTAAGAGCACCGCCCCCGGAGCCTTTTGTCTGAGAAAACAGCAGGGAATTCCTGTGCCTGTTAGTGACCACATCCCGTCTACCAACTTGAGCTTGATTTGACCTCAGTCAAACTTGTGACATTGAACTACCAAATGAGTGAGAAATGTCTCAGCCTTGAAGCGTTCCATCCCCCTGGAATGCAGCAAGTTTTTGCCAATCCACACTAGTCAGCATAGTATAGGAAAATGTGAATTCACTCCGATTAGGGGAGATACATAGCAGCCTTGTTGTAGAGCCATCTAAAGTTGGCAGATCTACAGCAAGGTATTTGTTTGTTCGCGGTACGCAGAAAGTTCTAAAGTGAAACTCTGTACAATAAACTGCCAAGATGCGAGGGTATGGCTAGGATAGTTAACCAACAATCTCCAAGTTTTGTAGTTGCTATAAGTGGACCCTCTGGATCAGGAAAAACTTCTCTAGTTCAAAAAGTAACTAGCCTGCTAAAGGATGCCGTATCTTTCTATTTCGATGACTACGCCTCCGTATCAAAATATCCCTCAAACTTCTCTGAGTGGATTAGGGAGGGAGCCGATCCTAATCAATGGGAAACCCCACAACTTCTTGAAGACTTGCAGGCATTACGGCATGGAAAATCCATTTTTCTACCCGATAATAAAGGGCTGATCAAGACAGCCAGCTTCATCGTTATGGAGGAACCGTTTGGCAGAGAACGTGCCAAGATGAATGAGCTTATTGATTTTGTAGCATGTATTAGCCTTCCACTGGAAGTTGCTTTGGCGCGTCGGTTACTTCGGGATATTGAATGGTGTCTCAATGAAAGAAATCAAGAATACCTGACAGCCTATCTCAAAGAATACCTGACAGGATATCTCAATGGTTCCACCCGAGAAATGTATCTTGAGGTAAACGCAAGAGTTTTGAAGAATTGTGATTTGGTTCTAAATGGGGTCAAATCCTTGGATGAATTGGCGAATGAGATAGTGTCCGCGATCAAAACAAGGGTGGGGTCTGCCTAACAAAGGTCCGGATCTAACTGTCTCTAACGTTCGCTCGAACTCCGCACTCCTGCTTTCGGCAATAGTTCATACCCAGTTAGTCGCTTAGAATTAACTTGCAGTACTCAGCAGTTGGCATGGAAGAATACTTAAGGGCTAATGACGTTATTAATTGGCAACATCCCGAAATTGTCGAACTTGCCAAACAAATTGCATTAGGTCATAAAACATCAACAGCAATCGCAAAAGCGTGCTTTGAATGGGTGCGAGATGAAGTTCGTCACAGCTTTGATTACCAGATGAACCCTGTGACTTGTCGCGCTTCCGATGTTCTTAGATACAAAACAGGTTATTGCTACGCAAAGAGCCATTTGCTGGCAGCATTACTACGGGCAAACCAGATCCCCGCAGGGTTTTGTTATCAGCGATTGAGTATTGATGATAAAGGTGCCCCATACAGCCTGCATGGTTTCAATGCAGTTTATTTACCTGAAATTGGCTGGTATCGCGTTGATGCAAGGGGGAATAAAGAAGGAGTGAACGCTCAGTTTTATCCCCTCAGGAACAGCTAGCATTTAAGCTTCAGTTTCCTGAAGAGATGGATTTTCATGCAATTCTTTCTGAACCACTTCGAATTGTTGTAGAGGCGTTACAAGCACAAGCTACATGGGATGGTATGCTTCAGAATCTTCCGGACATTTCGTTGGATTTTGCGAAGAATTATGGCCTTGTAACGGATAGTGAGCCTGTACCAGCTAGCTAACAACCCCAAAACACACCGACCGCTGAGAGGTCATCGGTTGGAAGTTCGAGGTTGCCTGCGGCAGGTGATTGGGAATGTTGGGCCTCGAAGCCACAGACTGTCACCCTGATCGGCGCAGATGCACGATCGACGAATAAGAAGCGATGATCTTGCTGCTGCCTTCAAACGCCAGCGATACGGAGGGTAAAAATGGCGTTAGCCGCTTGTTGCACAAGTTATATTCACTCAATCTCAACAAGAAATAGGGAAATATATGGCTTCAGACTTAGACTTTGTTGAATATGTCCGTGATCAAATAAACGAAACGGGGCAAATCTCTTTCAAAAAAATGTTTGGCGAATATACAATCTACTATGGAGAGAAGGTTATCGCACTTATTTGTAATAACCAACTATTTATAAAGCCAACTGCTGGTGGGCGAACAATGATTGGCCCTGTTGTAGAAGCGCCCCCCTACCCAGGTGCCAAGCCATACTTCTTAATTGAAGAACAGCTGACAATCAACAGTGGATGTCAAAGCTCGTTCAATTGACAGCAAGTGAGGTTCCTGCCCCAAAACCTAAAAAAGCAAAACCATGAAATTTGGCTACACTATTGTTTACGTATCATCGGTTGCGGATGCACTGGCCTTTTACAAAGATGCATTCGGCTTTGAAACACGCTTTTTGCATGAGTCTGGTCAGTATGGTGAGCTGAACACAGGCGCAACGATACTTGCCTTTGCCTCACATGAGATGGGGGAGATGAATCTCGACGGCTGTTATCAGAAAACCGATCTCAATGCTACGCCCCTTGGCATTGAGCTAGTATTCGTCGCTGATGACGTAGCAGCCTATGCCAAGGCAGTTGCCGCTGGCGCAGTTGCCATTAAAGAACCGATCACCAAGCCTTGGGGTCAAGTGGTTGCATATGTACGTTCTAAAGAAGGGTCGTTAATTGAGCTCTGTTCCCCAATCAGCATCTAACAACGCCCATGCACACCGACCGTCGAGAAGCAAATGGCTATGACGCAAAGCTTACCTGCGGTGGGTGATAGGCACCGTTAGGTAGCTTAAGTCTCCGGTAAGGGCATGATTGAGAGATAACCTGTTAATCTTAGAGTTAAAGCATTCTTAAGGAGTTTGATAAAGGCGGAAAATCGGGGTTAGGCGCTATCAGTTTGGCAAAATCGAGATGAGTAGAACTGAGCAGTTACAAGATCAATATGTCAAAGTCGGTTCAGTTAATACCCGATATTGGCAAGCCGGTGATTCAGGAAAAACAGTCATCTTGCTTCATGGTGGTGGTGGTTATATTGAGTTATGGAAGCACAATATCTTTGAATTAGCCAAGCATCATCGTGTTTATGCATTTGATATGGTGGGTGCGGGTCGATCCGATAAACCAGATGCTGATTACACCTTTGATTTCATGGCTCAGTTCACGCGAGATTTCATGAAGGCTTTAGAGATATCTAAAGCGAGTTTGATTGGGGCTTCTGCCGGTGGTGGAGTAGCGCTCACCTTTGCAATGGATTTTCCAGAGTTAGTAGATCGACTGATTCTAGTCGGCAGTGCTGGTTTAGGCAAAGAAATCAGCTTTTTGCTGCGGATCACAACGCTGCCGGGTTTAGGTAGATTATTTAGTTCGCCAAGCAAAACAGGTATGGCACTGTTGTGTAAACGGGCAGTCTATGACTCACAACTCATTACCGATGAAATTGTCGAGGAGTTTTATCAAATGGCGACGCTTCCTGGTGCGGCAAAAGCAATATTAAACGTTGGCCGTTCAAACTTCAACATTTGGGGGCAGTTTTATCAGCCGATTGCTAAGAGATTGCAGACAATTACCACACCCACCCTAATCATCTGGGGTAGACAAGATCCAATGGTTCCCGTAAGTCATGCTCAGAATGCTGCCAGGCTTATTCCAAATGCTCAATTGGAAATTTTTGAGGAGTGTGGGCATTGGAGTTCGATCGAGCATCCACAAAAATTTAACCAGCTAGTTTTAGAGTTTTTGTCCTGAGTGTTAAATTAGTTGATTGTTGCCAGCCACCTAACCAGCCCGTTGCACACCGACCGTATCGAGGTTGTTGTGTACGAAAAGTTGCTGGCGGCGGGCGAACAGGGCCGTTAGGCTACTCAGGTTGTGGGTGAGGACGTAAACTAGATCTTGCCTGCTGAATTCGAGCAGGTGTTGCGCTTCTTAGGCGTATGGGATCTTCATTCATTGACTTCAAAGGCTACGGTTTCTGGGCTAGGGACGCTAGCGTTGAAGTCTGGCTTGATCTGCTGGTTCAAGAAATCGATAAATTAGAGAAAGTATCTGATTGGCTCAAAGAGGCTCGCAGTGATTGGTTTGAGCAAGCCACGGTGGGTTTCGTTGGATGTGTTGATCCTAAACTCGATCACTTTCTCATCAGTCAGGAGAGAATTGATTTAGTTCTCACTCTTTCAGAAAATACCCTTAGATGGTTAGAGCGGCAAGGTAAGTATCTGTCTAAAGAGTCTCTAAACTCTAGTATGGGTAGTGAAGTCGATAACCCTAAAGGGTGGTGGGAACAAGATGTCGAAACCCAGAGTTTCATCAAGGTAGGTCGAAAGTTCATTGAGTTGTTGAGAGGCGACTTGAAAACAAATGCCTCAACATCATCTATTTTCTAAGTTCAGTTGGCACTCAAATCAACGTTGCCGCAAGGGTATTAGTATGCTGCCAAATATAAATCAGTGCTAAGTTTTAGTTGATACAAACCTTGTCACGCATGATCATTTGGTTGAATGGAGCTTTTGGTGTCGGCAAAACTCAAACCGCCTTTGAGCTACACAGTCGAATCACTGACAGTTTTGTATTCGATCCTGAACAGCTTGGCTTTGCACTTCGTAGAGTTGTTCCGCCATCTATGCATAGAGACTTCCAGGATTATCCAGTGTGGCGTGAGTTTACTTACCAGGGGTTACGGTATGTGGCAGAAAACTTTACAGGAACAATCATTGTCCCAATGACTGTAGTTGAGCCGCTCTACTACGACCAGACTGTAGGAATGTTACTTGGAGAGGGTTTGCAAGTTCATCATTTCACTTTACTCGCTTCCCGCGCTACGATTTTGCGTCGCTTGCAGCGACGTGGTGATGGCAAAAACGCGTGGAACACCCGCCAACTTGATCGGTGCTTAAAATCTCTGTCCGACGAGAAATTTGCTGTTCATATCGACACGGAAGCTAAAGCAATTGAAACCGTTGCAGAGGAAATTGCTCATCATGTAGGACTCGATCTCAAACCTCCAGCTTGGCATCCACTGCTACGCCCTCTAAAACGGCTGATTGTGCAGATGGGCCACGTTCGGCTCTAGCCAGTTTGTTGTGGTGATGCGGTCGAACACTTTGTTAAAGCGGCAGAACAAAAGCGATTAGCTAGGGCAGAGCAGCCATTCGCCAATCTCAACACAAATCTACAATTGATACGCATCCTGTTTATGCATACATTCCTAATTTCTATGTCCATTCAACCACCGTGGTATAGGTACTGGAAGGCAACGCAGAATCGCATGCGAATAAACTGGCCCATCTTTTGGCATCGAGTGCATTATTTTGTCCTTGGCGTCGTGGTGAGTATTACCGCTCTTACCTTACCCTGGTTCGGCTACTTACCCTGGCTTGTTAGCGTCGGTTTAGTTCTTCTACTAGTCAGTAAGAAACGAGCAGTCCGATTAGGCGCTTATATCTTGGGAGCGGCAACACCTTATGTCATCCCTATGGGGCTGCTCTGGCTACTCTTTATTGGGTCTGGCGTGGGCAACTATTGGCACCGCATGTCCTTTGATGCAACGGTATGGAAGGCTCGGAGCGCCGACTCAGGAGCGATGTGGCCAACTCGCCTACGGATGGTTGATGATTTGCTTGCGCAGCATAAACTTCAGGGTCTCACACGTGACGACATTACACGTCTTCTTGGCCCTGCTGACAACGTCAATGCTTCGGCTCGAGATCTGGAATATTACCTTGGCCCGGAGCGCGGGCTGATACGCATGGATTCAGAAACTTTGGTTATCCATTTGGACCAGAACGGCAGAGTGAAAGAATATGAAATCTATCGCGATTGAACTTTGACTGTGTCATTTAGCTAAGGTATAGAGGTTGTTTGCGTCCGGTTAGCTGTGTCGTTATACAGTCTGGTCTCCGCATAAGTCTCCTAATTTTGCTATAGTTCAAAGAACTCCCAATTAGAAGGATCTTAGATATGCCGCAGTCTAGCCCATATCAACCTGCTCTACTACGAATATTGCATAATACTGCAGCGGTCTTAACCGTTTCAGCCTTGATTTCAGGTTTTTGGGTTTACAACACTTATGACAAACGTTGGGGTAGTGTTGTTCTGCCCACGCTAGGAGATATTCAAGGTATTCATGGCACAATTGCTCTGACATTCCTATTGCTTTTACCAGCCTTTGCTTTATATAGCTTTCACCTTGGCCATAGTCGTTTAGTACAAGAGCAATCCTTCAGTCAATTGCAACAGCTTGGCAAACCAGTTTGGTGGATATCAATACACCGCTTTGCAAATACATTGATGCTGCTTGCAGCAACATTTGCCGTGGTGACTGGTCGCATGATGAAAGAAGAATGGCTTCCTGCTGGAGAAATTAATCGTCAATGGTATCTAGCCCATTTAGTGGCGTGGGTGTGTGTGCTCATTAGTCTCGCATTACATCTACTGCTGGGGGCCAAAGTTGGCGGAATTCCACTGCTAGTATCGATGTTTAATTGGAAAATGCGTGATGAAGATACCCCACGTTCTTGGCTTCAAGGGATCAGAATTAAACACTCTAGTTTGATCTTGAAGGCTATTGAAGGCGTTGTGATTGGAGGCATTATTATGGCATTCATTCTGCCAGTTTTTAACTCCTAAAGTGCAGCCATACAACAACCTTGTTACACACCAACCCTATAAAAGTGGATGGTTGAGACCGAAGGTTCGCTGGCAGTGCGTGAACGGGGTTATTAGGCAGACAATATTAGTCGATATGAAATTTTAATTTGTCATATATAGCTCCTGAAAATCATCTAGTAGATGAGGCGGATTATCCTGATGTTTTTCCTCACTACTTACCAAAAACTACGTACACCGACCGCCGAAATTTGAGTGGTTACGATCCAGGATTTACTAGCTGTGTGTAACGGACAATGTTTTGCAACTTTGCTTTGGTTGTTGCGATGATGGTTTACAACTTCTCTGTTTGTGCTCAAAGCTATAATACTTTGAAGTTGTCTAAGGTAGTCATCGAAAGGTTGTTTATAGGTTGTTTGGCATGTTTAAGCGTATTGCTGAAACCATGCACTTTGTTCCTGATCGGCTTGCTGCCACAAAGTGGTACTCCAACTTGTTTGGTGTTGAGATTACCTTCTTGAAGAACCCGGAACACTTCTTTATTAAAGTTGGCGACCAAGAAGTCTGGTTTAGTCAAGCAGATAGCAAAGTCCCATCAGGAGCAGCAGGGCACGTGGCTTACTGGCAAGTTGATGATTTCGATGCAATGCTTGAGCGAGCAACGCAATTGGGTGCAAAGCTGTATCGAGGACCATTGGATCGGCAGAATGAAAGTTACATGTGTCAAGTAAAAGATCCCTATGGCAACTTAATGGGTTTAATTAGTCCAAAGAAGCAAGCGCAAGAAGAAATGAGTGGAGAATAGGTTATCAATTAAGAGATTCCGCATTACACCACAGCAGGACAGCTCTGTTAGGTGGAGATTATACTTACTGAAAATTGCTGTGATTTGTAATCTGGAGTCAGCTAGGTAATGAGGATGCACGGCGTAGTGATAGCGGTTAGCCGCACTGCAACACGCACTTTCACCAAAGCCAACCAGGAAAGCATCCAACTTCTAGCTGGGCCTGGGGTGGAAGGTGATGCTCACTTGGGTAAAACGGTCAAGCATCGATCCCGAGTCGCTGTTGACCAAGCTAGCCTAATTCGCGCTAGATACAGTGATAGGCAAAAGATTCAGCCCATCCACCCGCTATTGAGTCTTAGACAAAATCTTTCCGCATAATAATCGTTAGACCGAAACGTACCTTCACGAATGACCAAGATTCCTCGACGACCACCTGCGGCGGTTCTTCGTGAGCTTCGACGAGAGGTAGCTTTCGGATGTCCGGTAGACGGCTGCGCGAGGCCGTACTTGGAGTGGCACCACTTCGATCCGCCCTGGCACGTAGAACCACACCACAATGTGACCGGAATGGTGGCTCTCTGTTCCGAGCATCATCCCCAAGCAGATGCGGGAGCCTTTACAGTGGAGCAGCTTCGCGCGATGAAGAACGCGCCCCTGGATCGCCTTGCGGCGATCCAGGGGCGATTCAGCTGGATGCGAAACGATCTCCTTGCCGTCATTGGGGGCAACTTCTTCGTCCGCACACCGACGATCTTTACGTTCCGTAGTGAGAAAAGGATTTGGCTCGAGCGTGACGAGGACGGCTACCTGCTGCTGAACGTGCACATGTTGAGCGCCTCCGGTCTACCCCGGGCGCGCATCAATAACAATTACTGGATCGCCAAAGGGGATCCCAGCGACCTTGAGTGCCCGCCGTCAGGGAAGCTGTTGAGGATTCGCTACGATAATGGCGACGACCTTCGTGTGGAGTTCACGGAACTCGCCTCATTGGAGGCGGCACTTGCTCGCTATAGTGAGTGCCCTGAGCGCCTCCGGGAGCACGTGACCTTCCCAGTCACTGCTGTTGAGGTTCAGATGAATGTCGGAGGGACCGATATCCGTTTCGGGCCGAAGCAAACGAACATCGGTTCGAACACCTTCGTCCGATCGAGTCTGTTCGTCCATTGCGGAACTGTTCTCAGTCTTTAGATTGTCGGCACGCCAGGGCCCGTGAAGGCCACTGCAGCTGAACAGCAGCGTTAGCTTGCTTCGTTTTTGGGTTGAAGCGTTACCTCAATGCGATCTGTTAGTATTCAACCTCAAGTTATGTGAATTCATGGGCGGAATAATACTGAATGAAAGATTGCTGTGATTTGTAATTTGGAGCTAGCCAGGGGATGAAGATGCACGGCGTAGTAATAGCGGTTAGCCGAAGTGCAACACATGCATTCGCTAAACCGAACCAAGAAAGCATCCAACTTCTGGCTGGGCTTGGGGTGGAAGGTGATGCCCACCTGGGCGAAATGGTCAAGCATCGATCCCGAGTCGCTGTTGACCCAACTCAGCCCAATTTGCGTCAAGTGCATTTTATTCACGCTGAACTACATGAGGAATTGCAAGCCAATGGCTTCGTCGTATCAGCTGGACAAATGGGTGAAAATATCACAACACGTGGAGTCGATCTGCTCAGTCTACCAACTGGCGCAAAGCTGCATTTAGGCGACACAGCAGTAGTTGAATTGACTGGTCTGCGCAATCCCTGTGTGCAATTGAATCAACTTCAACCAGGACTCATGGCAGCGGTGCTAGGACGTGATGAGCAGGGTAAAGTCATTCGCAAGGCTGGCGTTATGGGCATCGTTTTGGTAGGGGGCGAGGTGCGCCCTGGCAACGCAATTGAAGTGAAACTACCACCAGCACCCCACAAACCTCTTGATCGGGTTTGAGCGGAAAGATTCGGTATAAACAGCAAATTTAGAGTGTTAGGCAAAAAGGTTCAGCCTATCCACTCGACACGGGATCTTAGACAGGATCTTTTCGTCTATTAATCGTTATGCTGTACCTCAAGGTCAAGATACATTGGGCAAAAAGTAAAATATTGCTATTGATTAGGGAGCAAGTGAAGGATGAGTAAAATCGAGAAAAAATACCATTGGATGCTAGACGAAGTGAAGAGCGCGGGCAGAGAAAATCTTGATCCCGACCACGCGTCTCAATACGACTTTAAGGAAGATGCTAGCGTCATGGAAGAACTAGCACTTATGAAAAAGCTCGGACTTAACGGGCAATCAGAAGTGGTGGACATCGGCGCAGGCACCGGACAGTTCACCCTTGCTGCTGCCTCAGTTTGTGGCCGAGTGGTTGCAGTTGACGTTTCGCCTGTAATGCTGGACGTGCTGAAGGCGAAGGTGAGCGCGTCTCGCCTACCGAATGTTGAGATTGTCCAGTCTGGCTTCCTCACTTATGAGCACCAAGGGAGACAAGCTGACTTCGTCTATTCTCGCTATGCACTCCATCATCTTCCTGATTTCTGGAAGGCGTTGGCTCTTCAACGACTTCGACAGATGGTTCGGATGGGAGGGGTGCTTCGGCTGTGGGATGTCGTTTACAACTTCGACCCGTCAGAAGCAAAGGATCGCCTTGATGCCTGGTGTTCTACGCTCAACGCTGATCCAGAAGATGGCTGGACTCGGGCTGATCTTGAAGAGCACATCCGTGATGAGCATTCAACCTTTACTTGGCTTCTAGAGCCAATGATAGAGCGCAGCCGTTTCCATATTGAGGATGTTGTCTATTCACCAGACGGCATCTTTGCCAGATATGTTGCTCGTGCGGTCTGAATAGGGGATGGTGCAGTTGAGGAACTTTCAGCAGGGAGTGTCGCTATAAAGCAGTGGTGTTGGCAGATCGTCTCAAGGCAGGGTATGAATTCAATTATGAAAATTCGGTTATGAGCGTATCTGTGGAGCAACAATCTCTTTGATTGCTTGTCTATAGTATCAGTAGTCTATAGACTTGGAGAGGGATACTGTTTATGCAAACTACTCTTCGGCTTCGGACGTTAGGTTTCATGGCTGCATTTGCATTGTTTGCACTTGCAGCTTACGTCCTTGTAGTTGGCTTTGTTCCACGACCCACAGTTGAGAACACTGATGTAATTTCTGGTCGAGTGAGCAGAGTTAAGAATGGCGGTGTTAATGATGTAGTTATCACTCTCGAAGGTGATAACCGTATCTACTACATCAACCGTGGGCTGGAACGTGGTGTCGACCTTAATCGCTTCGCCCAACAACTTGAAGGGGAGCAAATCGAGTTACATGTGATTCAGCTAATGTGGTCTCCTCTTGACCCCTCCCGTCGTGTAGCACCAGTTGGGCGTGTGACACTTGGACAGAAAGTTTTATTCACAGACTTTTAAGGAGCGTCCGCGTAGAATAGCAACCTAGTACAGGGGTGCAGTAGACAGTCATAGATTTCTGGGTTTGAGCTTAAGGCTGTCTACTGCTGTGCCCCTTGTGTTTTAATTTTGAGGAGCAACTGAAATGCTATGGCTTGTTGCGCCCCTTGGGGTATTAATCGGAGTAGTCGGGTTTGGAGCAATTTATCAAGCCCTTGCTACACATCACGATCGCCAAAGATTTCTGCCAGCTGGAAAATTGATTGAGATCAATGGTAATAATTGGCACTATCAAATTATGGGTGAAGGTTACCCGACAGTCATTTTGGATAGTGGAGCCGGAGGCACTCATCTAGATTGGCAGCTCGTGCAGCCTGAAGTTGCCAAATTTACGAGGGTTTTGGCCTATGATAGAGCAGGCTATGGCTGGAGTGATTTAAGTTCAGAATCACGCACGGCTGAGCAAGCCGTTAGTGAATTGCGGCAACTTTTGAGAGAGGTTGAAATTAAACCGCCTTACGTTTTAGTGGGAATGTCTTTCAGCGGTTTATTCAGTCGCTTATTTGCCTATCACTATCCAGAAGAAGTGGCTGGGATGGTTTTAGTCGATGTAGCTCATGAGAAAATGTATGAGGACTCACCAGCCGAATGGGTTGAATTAAACAAACGGCTTGAAAGTCTGCTAGTTCATGTGCTGCCAATGATGGGGCGCATCGGGCTGCTTCGTTTGCTCGTCACTTTTGATTCCTTGCCTATGGCAGCTGGTTTATTCCAAAAATTTTCACCTGCAATGCGTCCTCTTGCTAAAGCACTTTATTCTCAAACTCAGTTTGGGAAAACCTTTGCTCAAGAATCGGCTGTGGTATCAGCTAGCATGAATCAAGTTGAGCAGGCACGTAAGGTAAAGCCATTCCCTGACATTCCTCTCATTGTTTTGTCTTCTGGAAAACCAGGCTTTGACATAACCCAAGAGGTGCGTGAGAAACTGAAAGAATTACATGTGGATTTAGCTAATGAATCGCCTCAAGGTGTTCACATTGTTGCTCATGAAAGCGGGCATGTAATCCAACTAGATGATCCAGCATTGGTCATTGATGCAATTCGTCAAGTTGTTGAAAAAGTGCGTTAATCACCAGTATGGGGACAGTATCAAACTTATTAGGGGACGTTCGCAGCTGAGGTTGATGGAAAACTAGTTGGTTCTGATCTAACCACACATTAGAGCAGTATTAGTTTTTTCGCGCCGCTCCCTGTTCATCCTGACTTCTGAGGTCAAGATGAGTGGAAGCAACCAAACCTAGCAACGTAAACATGTTTTTTAACGATAGTGAACCAGTAGGAAGTTCAATATTAGTCTTGACCATAACTCTGGAGAACATTTAGATATCGACGGAGCAAGAATTTATTACGAAGTGACCGGCAACTCTTATCGTTAGAGTTGGTCTGCTGCCGCTCATTTTTGCCGCTAGGTGCTAAAGTTTCCGATGACAGCAGTATTCTAAGACTAATGATTGAGCGGAAGGCCCGTAACAAAAATTGTGAAAAACACTACGGCAACACAGCAATAGCTTCGATCTCAACCAGAAATTCTGGGAACGCTAACCTCGACACTTGCAGCCAAGCAGATGAAGCAGGTAGAGTATGCCCCTCATAGAATTTTGCACGAATAGGCATTGCTTCTTCCGTGAACCTGTCCATATCTGTTGTGAATATTGCCTCCTTGACGACATCGCTGAACGTTGCACCATGTGCTTCCAATGTGCGTTGCAGATCCTCGTAGATCCGGCTCATTTGCCCACGCATATCTCCAGCCGCAACTAGCTTGCCCTCATCATCAATGCTAACTGTGCCAGAGATGTAAAGCATGTTACCAACTGTCACCGCCTGAGCGTAACCAAAGGCTTTTGTAAAATCTTTGCCATGATAGAAAACTTCTTTCTTAGTTGATTGTGCCATTCTCACCTACCTTTGCTATGCGTTGATACAGTTGATGTATACCGATTTTTACAACTACACAGCCCAGCAGACAAGTAGGCAGTTTTTGGACAGATACTTACCAAAAGGATACCTTAGTGCAAACGCAGAACTTCCAGCAGCCAGAAGCCGTAAACAATCATTTAGGAGAAATAGAGGCATGGCTTGAGTGTGACCAGCATTACTCAGCCGTGGAATGTCCGATCAACGAGGTACTCAGCTTAATCTCGCATAAGTGGATGGTGCAAATTATTTACTACTTACACAAGCAAGAAGTGGTGCGTTTTGGTCAGCTTCATCGTCTTGTGACACCAATTACCCAAAAGGAGTTGACGAAGAGGCTACGGGAACTGGAAAAAGCAGGACTGCTCAACCGCACTATCTATGCAGAAGTTCCGCCCCGCGTCGAGTATCACCTAACTGAGCTTGGCAAGACTTTGATACAACCGATTGCTACTCTATCTGCATGGGCAGAGCAAAACTATCATGTACTCAAGTCTCAGCAGCAGCATGATTAAAGCACAGCCTAACAACCTCACAGCGCTTTAAAGACTTGACAGCTACCAGGCAACGCACCTCAAATGAGGCTACTTGTATACTGTGGCTTAGCAGAGATAATGAAAAACGAAATACAGCCAGGTGCGTCATGGTAAAAGACCTGTTTAGCGTCGAGAATAAAGTTGTCTGTATCAGTGGCTCTAGCCGAGGATTGGGCAAAACGCTCGCTCAGGGGTTTGCGGAGCGAGGCGCGAAAGTGATTATTTGATCATGGGATAGTGAAGAACTGGCAAACACCAAGCAAGAGTTTGAGACACAGGGGCTATCGGTTGAGTCAGTGGTTCTAGATGTGCGAAATCAGGCCGACTGTCAACGCTTCGTAGCAACTGCTCTTGAGATACACGGAACCTTAGATGTCATGATCTGCAATGCTGGGACTGACATCATTAAACCTGCCGAACAATATGGAGAAAATGAGTGGGACAGAATTCTCGATATTAACCTGAGGGGTTACTACTTCTGCGCTCAATTTTCAGCACAGCACATGCTCAAAACGGGAAGTGGCAGCATTATTATGACTTCCTCGATTGCGGGAAGTGCAGGAATTCCCGGACTTACCCCATACGCCGCCTCAAAAGGTGGAATTAATCAGCTAGTCCGCACAATGGCTGTAGAGTGGGCCCAGCGAGGGATTCGAGTCAATGCAATCGCTCCCGGCTACATCGAGAACATCATGGCAAATGTCAAATTTGATGAGAATGATCCCTATCAAAAGCGCGCAGTGACCTTCACGCCGATGGGACGACGAGGAGCGGTTCATGAATTTCTGGGCGCATATTTGTTTTTGGCAAGTGAAGCATCTTCTTACATTACAGGTGAGATTCTATACGTTGATGGTGGCTATCATGCTGCCTAGGTCTATTTACTAGATAGGAGTAAATTGGCTGCCTAACAATCATACGAATTATGTGAAACTAATTTCAATATGCAACTTTAGACCTTAGAACTACAACATCCTATCTGTTGGGTTCAAAGCTAGGTTCCCTTGAAATTAGGGATAGTAGCCCCTCAAGGATTTTGGTGATCGGCGCAGATAATTCGGAGTGTTTTAATAGGTGCTTTCTGCAGTTAGATGCACGTTAGACTTAGACAAATCTTCTGTATGGTAATGAGCAAAATACTTGAAGAGCGGCTTCAACAGGCCATGGATGATGATCCAGAAGAACAGAGGTGGTCGCGCTGGCTCTACGGCACAGATCATCCACCCACAATTGCTCAAGCTGTAGAGCAGTTTTGTCAATCTCATCTAAACTCTAGTGTTGCTAGCTGTGAGTTCTTTGTCCAGAGTGTTAGCTCGTCCTTGGGCCTCACTCTAGACAATGGTGAGCGCGTTGTCATCAAAGTTCGCAGTCCTGGTAACATCTCCTTGGATGCCTTACAAGCTATAGGTTACATTCAGCACCAACTAGCATTACAAGGCTTTCCCTGCCCAAAAGTACGGGTTCAACCAAATCTTCTGCTCGAACGCTTTGCCTCCATTGAAGAGTTAATGGATATCGGAGAACATCAAGACGCCCACCATCCCAACGTATGCAAAACTGTTGCAGAAGGTTTGGCAGACTTGCTCCAAAAACTTCAGCCATTTGCCAACGTTCCAGCACTGCCTTCAACTCAAATCATGAAAGGGCAACTCTGGTGGAAAGCCCACATTCCTATATTTGCAGATTTCGCCTGTATTGAAGGAGCTAAATGGATTGATGAGATTGCCACTTCTGCAAAAGCCATCTTGGACGAGTCTTCCAGCTCACTAATTCTGGGGCATGCGGATTGGTCCGCTCAGAATATGCTGTTTAGTGGCAACCGTATCAGTGTTGTTTACGATTGGGACAGCCTGCGACTAGAGACAGAACCATTTTTAGTCGGGGCTGCTGCTGCTACCTTTCCCTGCAACCACCTCATTGGCGTCGTGATGCCGCCTACATTGGAGGAGACACAACACTTCGTTCAAGAATATGAAGCAGTTAGAAGCCACCCATTTTCTAAGTCTGAACGGCTAACTGTGTTTGCTGCAGCGTCATACTTGATGGCTTATATTGCGCGTTGCGAGCATTATTCTGATCCTCAAGGTAAGAATTATAACGGCAGCTTTCGACAAATCTTGCAGCAACACTCAAGGGCTTATACAAATCTCGGTCTGGATTGAACGCAGTATACTTCCCGTCCCACAGTTGCCGTACAAAGTGGGTTAGTTGAGCCCAAGAAGTTGCTTGCGGCAGGTGAACGGAAGCGTTGTGCTACTGTAAACCGTTGTTTGGCAAAACATCGTAATCAGGCATGACAACAGTACAAAAAAGCACTGCACCAGACACGCACTATGCTACCCTCCGTGTGCGTCGATGAATTCAGCTGCTAGACTGATTTGAACCGGACAGTCGGCTAACCTGCTACCTTTTAGAGGTAGATTCAGGAGCCGAGAAAAATGGAAAAGGCCTTTGGGTTAGAGATTCCTGAAAACTTAGAAGATGCCTGTGAACTTAATCGGACAGCTCTGGTTGTTTACGATATGCAAATCGGCATTTTTACCCAGTTAAGTAATGGAGATACAATTAAGATAAAGGTTGTAGAGGTTCTGAAAGCAGCGCGAGAAGTTGGCTTACGCGTATTTTTTATGCGCCATATGTCACTGCCCAAAGAGCTATCGGGTGTCTTTCAACTTAAGACGGCGAAGGCATGGCAGAGAGTGACTTCCGTCACTGATGTTAATCCTTGGTTCCTACCTGACGCACCAGGTTTTCAATTAATCCCTGAAGTAACACCACTGCCCTCTGAGGCAATTTTTGACAAAATCACGATGTCTGCCTTTGAGAGTACTCCTCTTAATATTGCTTTGCGCGACTGTGGGATTCAAACCGTCATCGTTGTAGGTGTGGCGACTGAAATTGGAATTGAGCCAACAATTCGCCATGGGGCCGATCTCGGATACATCCCCGTTATGGTTACTGATGCCTGTGGCGCAGGAGATGAAGAAGCGGGCCAGCGCGCAGTTGCCAGCCTTAAGTTCATGGGAGATGCCTTCTTCACGAATGTAGAGGAGATATGCTCAATCCTCCGCAAGAAGGCTGGAAGCCAGAGTTTATAAACGATTGCGATGTAAAGCCTAACAGGCCCAATGCATCGGAACGAGTGAACTTGTTGTTGGAATACAAAGTTTGCTTGCGTCGAGTTGAGATTTCGCAATCAGCTGCACGTCGTAGCCGACAATGGAGGTATCGATGAAGCTATACGAGTTCGGCCCAAACCGATCGATTCGTGTGCGTTGGATGCTCCAGGAGTTGGGTGTGGACTTCGAGTCCATTCCCGTCAATCTCATGGCTGGCGAACACCGACGCCCCGAGTTCCTCAAGATTAATCCTGCTGGCAAGATTCCTGTGCTCGTCGATGGCGACTTTGTTCTTACCGAATCCGTTGCGATCGTGCTCTACCTGGCCGAGAAGTACCCCGACAAGGGTCTGATGCCCACAGACCCCATACAGCGGGCGCAGGTCAGCCGATGGCTCCTGTTTACAGCGACCGAGTTAGAGCAGCCTCTGTGGCGCATCGCTCGTCACACGACGCTGTATCCGGAGGACCAGCGCCTGCCCGATGATATTCGCCTCGCCAGCCAAGATTTTAAGACCATGGCAGACGTGCTGGAGAAACATATGCAACAGCGGCAGTTCGTCGTGGCTGACAGGGTAACGGTCGCCGATTTTGTAGTAGCCTACACGCTCGACTGGGCTAACGAGGCAAAGCTGCTGGACGGTTGCCCACAGCTGCTGGCCTATATGAAGCAGATGTATGCTCGCCCACATGCGGCTTCACGTATCGCTCAAGCGTTCGCCAGCGTCAAGGCTTGAGGGACAGACGGCTGCCTCACTGCGCTGTGATAATCGATACTGAGTGATGAATGTTTCTGCTTCTAGCCAATGTAGATGGAGGTTAAGTTGACACGCATTCCATCCAATGCAGTTCTCATTATCATTGACGTGCAAAAGGCGATCGATCATCCCAGTTGGGGACGCCGTAACAATGACCAAGCTGAGACCAATATTGTGCAGTTACTGAGTGCTTGGCGTGAAACCCATCGCCCAGTTGTTCATGTTCGTCACCTTTCAACTGAACCAGGCTCAACCTATCGTCCAGGACAAGAAGGATGTGATTTTAAGGACGCAGTGCTTCCTAAAGCAGGCGAAGAAATCGTCGATAAACAAGTAAATTGTGCTTTTATTGGCACTGATTTGGAGCAGTGGCTCAGAAAAAATGGCTATCAGACCTTAGTAGTGACAGGTGTGATAACGAACAACTCTGTTGAGGCAACAGTCAGAGTAGCAGGCAATCTTGGTTTTGATACATATGTTGTTTCAGATGCTACGGCAACGTTTGACAAGATAGATTTAGATCAGAAGTTGCACCCAGCAGCGCTGGTTCATGCTCTTTCCTTGGCTAATATGCATCAAGAGTATGCAACGGTGATCGATACACAAACTCTGCTGCAAGGCTTGTAGTTGTTGCAGCTCAATAATGCTCATGAATGCCAATGTCTCCCGACTGCCGAGAGTGTATCGGTATGGTGCCAGTATTGACTGTGGCGGGTGATGGTCAACACTTTAGGTTCACTCATTCAACCTTCCAGATGGAAAGAAACATTGTGATAGAGAGCAAATCAGAAGATGGCAGCGAATACATAAATTGCTCGTCGGAACTCGCTACCGATGCCGAACATTTGGACGTTCTCAAAGAGCTTATTCAACGTGAGCCAATTTTCCACCATCCTGAGTTTGGTACAACGCGCCAGGACTTTGAGAACATGACGGATGCCGCATTTTGGGAGGTCGGAGCATCCGGTCGCTGCTATAGCCGAGAATACGTATTGGCAGAAGTAGTGAAGCGATATGAGAACTCGCAATACCGTGGAATACACTCTTCAACGGAAAACACTTGGGAGACAAAGGATTTCTGTTGTCGTGAGATCGCTCACGATAATTACCTCCTCACCTATACCCTTGTTCAAGAAGAGCGGGTAACTCGTCGCTCGACTCTCTGGCGACGGTCCAGTACCGGTTGGAAGATCCTGTATCATCAGGGAACGATTGTGCAGAATGAATAATATTTCTTCCGGCACATCTTGCTCTAAAAAGCCATGACCCGCAGCATCAAGTTCTACCATCGAGATAAACCGTACGGATTCTTCTCAAACTTCTCTAAGCATGGGATCTTTCTTAAGGGAAAGGAGTGGCCGACCAGTGAACACTACTTTCAGGCGCAGAAGTTCGAAGGGACGGAGCACGAGGAGCTAGTTCGGCTGGCGGCGACGCCAATGATGTGTGCTCAGATGGGTCGTGAGCGCAGCCGCCCGTTACGTCAGGACTGGGAAGCGGTCAAAGATGGGGTGATGCGAACAGCCCTGCATGCCAAGTTCACTCAGCACCCTGAGCTGCGCGACCAGCTACTAGCCACAGGCGATGCTTATCTGGTCGAGCACACCCAGAATGATAGCTACTGGGGCGATGGCGGTGACGGTAGCGGAAAGAACATGCTAGGCCGCATCTTGATGGAATTGCGCGACGAATTGCGCGGAGCTGTCCATTAAATAAGGCATGCAATAAAGCAAGTCAGATAGAGACTCTTGGTAAAGCGATGAAGTCACACTTTGATCGTTAAAGTAAAATTCTTGCAGATAATAATCTATGACCAGTGGGTAGTGAGAGGGCTAATTGAGTTGTTAGATTGCGTACTGTACAAGAACAGATTTATTTAATTCGCTCTGTAAGCTGTGGGTGTTATACCTGTAAGCTGCCGGAACTGTTTGCTCAAATGGCTATGGCTGTTGAACCCACATAGAAAGGCAATTTCCATAATTGATTGGTCTGTCTGTTTCAACAGTTGCTTTGCCCGTTCTACTCGTTGCTGGAGCAAGTATTGATAGGGAGCTGTGCCAATTGACTGCTTGAATAGGTGGCTAAAATGAAATTGGCTCATACCCAGCAATGCTGCTAAATCTGCAAGCTTAATATCTTAATCTAGATGTTCGTTGACATATTCCAAGACCTGAAGTAGTTGACGCTCAGGTAAACCACCCTCGTAGGTGGAAAGGCGAGGTTTGACAGCAGCATATTGTCTCAGCAAATGCACTGCTAAGACATTTGCCAGCGATTCGATATAGAGCCTGCCGCCTAAATTCTCTTGTCTGAGCTCAGCGAGCAGCAGCATACCAATCGCCTCAATTTGAGGATCACGAATCCGAAATTCAAGGCGTAGTTCAAGCTGATCAGGATTTATCGCAAGGGCTTCTCTAGCAACGCTTTGGATAAAGCGAGATGTAATGCGAATCTGTAAGTAGTGGTCATCTCTATCCCAACGGGCGAAAAAGGGTATCTTCGCGGGCGTGATCGAGATGTCTCCTTTCCCGTGCAGTCCTGCATAGGTCTTGCCACCCTTGATTTGCAGTAAGCGTACTGGGCGAGGTGCCAGAGACAAACAAATCGCATTTTCATCACTGTAATGGCAGCTTCCTTCACCTGGAGGGTATTGGAACTGCTCAACCAGAATGTTTTCCCACCCCTGGGTTTGGCTAGACAAGATGGGTGAGCTGGTCGTCTCTGTCTGACAGGTCACTGGAGTTTTCATCATGCCAAGCCAACTCGTCTAGCCCTGATTGTATTCACTTTTAGATGTCTTCTGTCGGGCCACCTGAAAATTGACCGCAAGATTTTGATAGTGTCACAGGAATCAAATAGCTAAGCACAGGGAAAATTTTTACGCTGGAATAGTGATTGACCAGGAGGAACTATGGCACATCTATTACACCTTGATTCTAGTCCGCGCGGTGAACGGTCCCACTCTCGCCAGATGACTAAAGAGTTTGTTGAACAATGGAAACAAGTCAACTCTGGTGACACTGTTACCTATCGGGATATTGGACACAATCCCGTTCCTCATGTAGATGAACCGTGCATTGCAGCAGCATTCACTCCACCTGAACAGCGTACCTCCGAACTGTGGAAATCGATTCGAATTAGCGATCAGCTAGTAGACGAATTCTTAGCTGCTGATGTGTACGTAATTGGTGTTCCCATGTACAACTTCAGCGTTCCCAGTACATTCAAGGCTTATATTGACCAGATTGTGCGCATAGGGAGAACTGTTGAGTTTGAACCAGATGATTCCGCCAATGGTTTCAAACCGCTGGTTCTGGGTAAGAAGATGTTTATCATCGAATCGCGAGGAGATTCTGGATTTAGACCCGGTGGGCGATACGAGAAGATGAATCATCACGACCCCTACCTTGTCACAGTCTTTGGGTTTATTGGCATCACTGACATCACCTTTATTCATGTTGAAAACGATGAGTATGGTGGGCAAAAGTTAGCGGATTCGATCGCCAATGCTCGTATCCAAATTGCTGAACTGGTGAGAAGCTAAGGTGATGCTGCAACAACTGACTCAACAACATTTCGCATTGAAGCTTTTCTCTGCATTGGGCTGCGGGCTAGTGGCCGGAATCTTCTTCGCCTTCTCGTCCTTCGTGATGAGCGCTCTTGCCCGCCTCGAACCGGCGCAGGGTATTGCTGCGATGCAAGCCATCAACATCACGGTGATCAATCCGTTGTTCATGGCAGTGTTCTTGGGAACGGCTGCGACTTGCTCCCTGACTTGCTCCCTTCTGGGTGTTTCTTCGTTTTTTAGGTGGCATCAACCCGGTACCGCCTACCTGCTCCTTGGCAGCCTGCTCTATCTCGTTGGCACATTAGGCGTGACAATCGTGTTTAACGTACCGCTAAACGATGTGTTGGCAACTGTGGAGCCGGACAGCGCCAGCGGCGCTAACCTATGGGCCAACTACCTTGCCAACTGGACGCTCTGGAATCACATTCGGACAGCAGCGGCGCTTGCGGCAGCTGCATCGCTCATGGCTGCGCTCTGTTATTGAACGGTGCAGTTGTATAAATCGGGAAGAATGTGCCACTCGTTCAATTATGATCTCGGCGCAATCTCTATCAAGTTTTAGAAACAGCGAGATGTAAGCAGAAGAGGCTTTGTAAAACTGTCGCCAACCTTTTTACTCGAGCTAGAGACGGTATGATTAAGACACTGCAAGCAGAACATTGGCCTTACATCTACGAGAACCGCGTATGGTGATGGTTCTAGAGAAAGTCGTTCCCTTCGGTCGCTCGTTGGATGAATATGTCAAGATGTTCAATCTGACTGTTACTGATTTGGCCGGGAACATCCTTGGGGTTGGTGATGGTCCTGCCAGCTTCAACGCCGAGGGAACCAACCTTGGCTACAAAATCACCTCAATAGACCCAATCTATACCTTTACCGGGCAGGAAATTGAGTCGAGATTTTATGCCGTTGTTGATGATATTATTGACCAAATTAAGGTAACCGCTAACGATTGGGTTTGGTCTTATCATCATTCACCCGAGGAGTTAAGAGCAAATCGAGTGCAAGTGCTCAACACCTTTTTGCAAGATTACAAGGTAGGTCAAAACGCAGGTCGCTACCTCTGCGGTGAGCTACCCATATTGCCATTTTCAGACGATCAGTTTTCACTGGCCCTCTGCTCTCATTTCCTATTTCTATACTCCGACCATTTTGATGAAGAGTTTCATTTAAACTCAGTCAAAGAGATGTTACGGGTTGCATCGGAAGTGAGAGTATTTCCATTGCTGACACTCATGTTTCAGCGTTCGCAACATCTAAATAAAATCATTCATTCGGTTTCAAACTTGGGCTGCTCTGCATCTATACAAAAAGTGCCCTACGAATTGCAACCTGGTGGCAATGAGATGTTGGTCATTCGTAGAGCGTTTTAATTCACTGAGTATAGCTATCAGCCTATAAATTTAGATTCGGTTGTAATTGGAAAACTGCGTGACACAGTAGATGTTTATAAAGTCTCATTAGCCCTATGGTCTTGGATCCTCTAAGTGACCAGAAAATAATTGATTCCTGGCGTAAAAATGCAGAAGCTTGGACTACCGCAGTTCGCCAAGGGCAGATCGAAAGCCGTAAGCTAGTTACCAACCAGGCGATCATTGATGCCGTGCTGAGCCGACTGCCTATGAGTATGCTCGATATGGGCTGTGGCGAGGGTTGGTTGGCTCGGGAGCTAGCGGCTAAGGGGATTGAGGTCTTGGGCATAGATGTTGTGCCTGAGTTAATTGAACGGGCGCAGGCAGCAGGACCAGGCCGATTTGAAGCCCTGTCTTATGAGGCTATCAGCGCCGGTCAGCTCAGTGAAAGATTCGATGTCGTTGTCTCCAACTTCGCGCTGCTTGGAGAGCAGTCGGTGGGCGATGTGTTCAGAGCAGTGCCTGCGTTGCTAAACACAAGGGGAGCTTGCATCGTTCAAACTATCCATCCAATCATGGGTTGTGGCGAGCATCGCTATGAGGACGGCTGGCGTGTGGGCTCCTGGGACGGCTTCAACAGCAACTTTGTAGATCCTGCACCGTGGTATTTCCGGACTCTTGAGTCTTGGGTTAAGTTATTTGCGGATGCAGATTTGCGGCTGGTCGAGTTGCGAGAACCGGTTCATCCGCGGACAGGCAAGCCAGCCTCCGCCCTATTCATCGGGGCTCTACCTGACTAACCTACACCTGCACTGAACGCCTGCACTGATCTGGCTCGCGGTAGCTAGGGAGGCGTTATAAGTGGTGTGGATGGGCTCATCTTGAGGGTAGAGGCGAAATTATCGGTCATCAAACACACAATAGGACGTTGCAGCTCCTTGCCATATCCGGGAGCCTTCGAGCCACTTCCTCCAATACAACTCTCCTGAAAGCTGCAACTACCCTGGCCCCAGAGAACGTTGAAATCAGAGTTTATCAAGGACTTGGTGACCTCCCCCACTTCGATCCAGATCTTGATGGGCCAGATCTTGATGGGGAAGAGGCATTGTCACCCGTCAGGGACTTCCGTGCCCAGCTAAAGGTCGCCGACGGCGTCTTGATCTCCAGCCTCGAATACGCGCATGGGGTCCCTGGAGTGCTCAAGAACGCCCTCGCTGGATGGTCAGCAGTGGTGAGTTCATTGGCAAACCAGTTGCCCTGCTCAATGCCTCACCTCACGCAAGCCACGCACAGGCATCCCTCACAGAAACCCTCACGGTGATGATGGCGAACATTATTCCTGAGGCGTCGCTTACAGTGCCCCTGCTCAGCAACAAAATCTCTAAGGCAGATATTATTGCAAATCCGGCAATCGCCAAGGTATTACACGCGGCTATCCTTGCCTTTGTGCATACGATTGACGTCAGTCAAGCCGAAGCTGAAAGCCACTAAAATAGCTCGTTCGCAGGAAAATACGCAAACGGAGATAGGGCTCTAGATTGCTAATTTTTAAGGCCAATTTAGATTAATAGGTACAATCTGCATTGTCAGTGGGCATTGTCCACTCGTTGTAGAGAGATTTGACTGATGTTTAAAAAAGAACCTACGAAGGGCTACGCTGTTCTAGCCCTATTTGCACTGGCTGCGCTCTGGGGCTACAACTGGGTGCAGATGAAGATTGCGGTGCAGTATGCGTCACCTTTTACATTCGCTGCACTGCGCATGGTATTTGGCGCAGCGAGCCTATTTGTGCCAATGCTGTGGCTAAGGAAGCCACTGTTACCTAAAGAAATTCCAGGAACGTTTCTACTAGGCTTGTTACAATCAGCCGGGGTGTACGGTCTTTCGACCTGGGCACTAGTTAGTGGGGGAGCTGGGAAAACAGCAGTTCTGGTTTACACAATGCCTTTTTGGACACTGTTACTGGCCTGGTTAATCTTAGGAGAGCGAGTGCGGAGAGCGCAATGGATTGCGATTGCTCTAAGTGTCAGTGGCTTGATCCTCATTTTGGAACCACTCAACCCAGGTGGAACGGTTGTCAGTAAAGTCTTGGCAGTTTTAGCAGGGGCTAGTTGGGCCGGAGGCGCAATTGTGGCAAAACGGCTGCGCCAAGCTGTTGAGCTGGATTTGCTCTCTCTAACTGCTTGGCAAACCTTATTTGGCGCTCTCCCTTTAATTCTGATTGCCACGTTTGTGCCCTCTATGCCAATCATTTGGTCGCCTGAATTTATTGTGGCCCTAGTTTATAACATCATTCCAGGAACGGCGGTTGCGATGCTGCTCTGGCTCTACATATTGAATCATTTGTCAGCCAGTAGCGCAGGCTTAGGGATGTTGATGAATCCTGTCGTTGGTGTACTAGCCGCTTGGGTACAACTGGGTGAGAAACCTGGACCAATGGAATCTATTGGTATGGCACTGATCATTGTCGCTCTGGCTTTTAATTCAATGCTAGGTGTGCTAGGTCGTCGATTTGGTCACAAGACTGCTGAAGTTCAGTCTGAGCCCAAAGGACAAAGCTGATCTCCTAAAGCCTTAGAGCAAGAGTACGGGTGACTGAGAAACTATGGCTAAAAAACGGGTGAAAGCAAGCATGACAACAACTGACCATCCTCGTTTGCAACTTGCTACACAGACAGCTAGTGAAGTTGTAGAGAAGTCTACCCGCGCGAGCTGTTAGCTGGAAAATCTCAAAGTAATGATCAGCTATGATATAGAAATGCCTGCCGTCGCTGAACCGAGCTGTTAAGGTGCTAGTGAAAATTGCAGGGCTGGTGAAAATCGACGCGCATCGAGTGAAACATGAACAATGCTACAAATTTCCAATCACGTAATTATCCCCCTCAGCGAGATCGAAATTAGTGCAGTTCGATCTCAGGGGGCTGGAGGTCAAAACGTCAATAAGGTTGCCTCCGCCATACACTTACGCTTCGATATTGGTGCCTCATCGTTACCTGAACCCTATAAAGAACGGCTTTTGAAACTCAGTGACCAGCGCATCACCAAAGATGGGGTTATTGTGATTAAAGCTCAAGAGCACCGTACCCAGGAAAAGAACAGGGAGGAAGCGCTGCGACGACTTCAAGAACTGATCAAAAGCGTGGCCGCGCTACCTCGAAGACGTAAATTGACTAAGCCAACGCGCAGTTCTCAGCGGAAACGGCTTGACAGCAAAACCAAGCGTAGTCAGATTAAATCTATGAGAGGCAAGGTCACGGACTAAAAAAGCTCACTGATTGCTCCATCGCTCAACTATTTCAAATGTGCGGTTGCTAAGTTAAGCCAAGCATCGATTGAGTTGCCAAGATTGTCTGTCGCCGGTAAGCTAAATCTTTAAGACGGCAGAGTTCACCATGAAATGCCGAACTAGTCTCTCGCAGATGAGGTTGAGTGCATTCTAAAAGCCCTTGCCTACTGAGCTGCGCGACGCATTGGATGACCTATTAAACACAATCATGGAAACCAAACCGCCACTTCCGCCCTTCACCTTAGAAACTGCCAAAGCGAAAGTCCAGGCAGCAGAGGATGGTTGGAATACGCGTGACCCAGAACGGGTTGCCCTTGCCTACACTCTAGATTCTCAGTGGCGTAATCGCTCCGAATTCTTGAGCGGACGGGAGAACATCAGAGCCTTCTTGCGTTGTAAGTGGGATAAGGAGTTGGACTACCGCCTCAAGAAAGAGCTGTGGAGCTTCACCGACAATCGCATCTCCGTCTGTTTTGAATATGAGTGGCACGACGATTCTGGGCACTGGTATCGTTCGTACGGCAATGAGCAATGGGAATTTGCAGAAAATGGCCTGATGCAAAGACGTGAGACCAGCATTAATGATCTCCCGATTCAGGAAGCAGACAGAAAATTCCGCTGGGAGCGATAAAGCTGAGGCACTTTGGCTGTGCTTAATGATTAACCCTGCATACTGAACCGGTAGATCTGTCCTGCAGATGTCCTGCCACCAGGCAAGAGTGGCAGGACATCTGCCAGCGGTGGGCCGACCAACAACTTACTTGACCTTTAATACAGCCGGAGCATACTTTACCCAGATATAGAATATAACCAGCCCCAAGAGCCCTGAGGCCATACTCAGAGGGGCAACCTGCAAAAGCCAAAGACTAACTAAAATCAGCCCTATACCATTAGCAATTAAGACAGGTAGCCGTTCAGAAATGGCCGAGGGTTGAATGGCTACTTTCCCCAATGGCTGCAGTTGAATGCCTGCCAATAGATTGAACCAAACCTGGCTTAGTAGGACTAAAACTGCTCCCCAACCTAACGAAATTGACGAGCTGTAAAAGCCAAGAAGCTCTAGAATAATTGTGCTTGTGGTTATTTTATGAAAGTTGCTTAAACGAGAATCGTAAATTTGATCTTTTACTAGAGCTATCTGTTCCAAGTCAACCACAGCCATGCGGGCCTGTTCAACACAGATCAGCAATAACGCAAGCGCTAGTAATTGCTGATCAAGCCCACCTCTGCCCACAATCTGCGCTAACAGGCCCAGACTGGCAGGCAAGAAGAGCAAGAGCATAAATCGAGCAGTCAGCGACATTCAGCGTTTTCTAGAGACTGAGAATCAGGAAATGGGGATGGTGCCTATCGAACCAGCACCTAGCTCAGCCTTTCCTGTGAATCGGCTTTCCTGGGAACTGGCTGAGTGAGGGTTGCCAATTAGCCTGCCCAACCGACGATAATACACTAGAAATATCTCCCGAGTATGAACAAAGCAAGCTTCTAAGCTCCGGCAAGCTCATTCCAGGGGATCTGCCCAATCCACTGTTCGAGTAGGGTTAACTGCACAGGAAGTTTCTGTAAAACGTCAGTCATGTCCACCCTTTCTATTTCAGGGTGGGTAGCGCGCCAGCGATAGATTTTGGCAATCTCAGTCCCTGTGGGTTCACCAAAAGCTTGATTCAAGCCTTGCTCAAAATCATCCAGAGGAATGGCTTGATAGGAGAAAGAACGCCCTAAAACATGTTCAAATCGTTCAGCAATTTCCGCACCAGTCAATGTTTCAGGCCCCCCAATTTCAAAGGCTGCGCCAGCAAGTTGGGAGCGTTCTAAAGCGGCTACAGCAAGTGCTGCAGCATCCTGCAAGCTAATCCAAGACACCTTGATATTTGCAGGCAGTGGATAAGAGACGATTCCTTGCACGATTGCTGAGGCTGACCAGGGTGCCGCTAAATTGTCGATGTAGATATGGGGTCTAAGAACAATATTAGGAATGCGGCTAGTCTGGAGGTATTGCTCTACGTTGCGTTTGATCTCAAAGGCAGCTACATCCGTTGGTTCCTTAGGGATGAAGGTACTGGTATTGAAAACCACGAGGGATATGCCTGCTTCATGAGCTGCATCAATCGCATTGCGCCCTTGAGATGTTGCTGCATCTGAGCGATACTCAAGCGGCAGATGAAGGAATACGCGCTCAATTCCCTCATTGGCCCGTTTCAAGCTATCGAAATCTTCGAGTGCTCCTTTGACGATTTCGACCTCTGTAGGAAATAAGGCTTTTGCCTTGTCTGGGTTTCGGACTAGTATGCGAACCGAGTATCCTTTCTGTAGGAGCTGCATGACCACAGGATTGCCCTGGGCCCCAGTTGCACCGTAAACAAGGACTTTAGGTGAGCTATTCATGATAGTCAAACTCTGATCAGACGTGTGGTTTTGAAGTGATTCCAGTATTGAGAAAGTTGACAAATAATTCAAGTACGCACATTTTTGTAAGGGACTTACAGAAATGTTTGAATAAGACCAAGAATGATGCCAAACAAACACTATGACTGCCCGATCGAAGCGATTGTGGATGTGGTAGGGGGCAAATGGAAACTGCCTATTCTCTACTACTTGTTTCAAAAAACTCAGCGTTTTGGAGAACTGAAGCGGCAGATCCCCGGCGTAACAGAGCGAATGCTTGCCCTGCAATTGCGGGAGCTGGAGCAGGCTGGAATTGTCAAAAGAACTGTGTACGCCGAAGTACCGCCAAGAGTGGAATATGCTTTAACAGCACTAGGCTTAACTCTTGAGCCAACCTTACGGACTATGCTGGATTGGAGCGAAAATTATTTACGAATCAAAGAACAAGTTGACGAACAAAATCTGGCCTCAATTCTACACAGCTAGATGTGAGTAGGAGGCGCAATACGAGTTGTCATAGGTTTGGCTGAGAGCCAAGAATTCAGCGAATCAGCTGACAGGTCACTAGCTAAACTGGCGGCAAAATTTCTGGTCAAAGCCAAGGTCAGCAGATGTAAACTCGAACCTAGGAGTTGACCAATTGTTGGAGAGTTTGAAGTAATTCTTGCTCTCTGTAGGGCTTGGAGAAATAAGCTTTGGCTCCCAAATCTAAAGCGATTTGACGGTGTTTATCACCGCTACGTGAGGTCAGCATTGCAACTGGTAAATGTTTTAGCTTAGCTTCCAAACTGAGGCGAGCCAGAAGCCCATAGCCACTGAGCCTGGGCATTTCAACATCGCAAATGACTGCCTGTACCGATAGGCCCGCTAGAAGTTTCTCAAGCGCATCCTGGCCGTCTTTAGCCTGCTCGACCCGATAGCCAGATTTCTCCAGGGTTAGGACCAGAAAACGGCGAACATTGATTGAGTCATCCACAATCAAAACTGTGGGCTTTTGGGTTTGTAACCTCGGATTTGATGAGGTTCTATTTGCGGCCCATTGGGGCAAGAAGTTAGAGCGGGTCTCCTGGTTGGTCTGTCCCTGTCTCTGAGCATTAATCCAACTCAATAGCTTTGAAGCATCAAGCAGAGGCACAACTTGACCATTGCCGAGAATAGTACAGCCAGTGAAGCCAAAAGGTAAGGAGATTGGACCTTCAACCTGACGTACTGCAACTTCTTGCTCTCCCCAACAACGCTCTATTCGGATACCAACCCGCTGTTCTCCCTGCTCGAATACCAAGGCAGTTGGTTCACTAATTGTGGGCGTCGACTCAGTATCAACCGCTTTAGAGGGGCACTGAAATTGAAACCAGTGTTCAAGCTGAATTAGGGGTATCAGTTTGCCATCGCGATTCCGTACTTCTTGGCTCTCGTTGCCACCATTGAGTTCAGGCTTGAGCAGCAGCATTTCCCCAAGGGCATCGCTGGGTAAGGCCATTAATAACCCTCCCGCTTCTACTAGAAGCACGCGAGCGATTGAGAGGGCTAAAGGCACAGTAATGGTAAATGTTGTACCGATACCTGCTTGAGTGTCAACCTGGATTTCGCCTCGAATTTGCCTCAGGTTGGTGCGTACAACGTCCATCCCCACGCCGCGCCCTGATAGGGCAGTGATCTGAGCAGCAGTGCTAAATCCTGGTTCAAAAACTAGATCTAGAAGCGCCCGTTCACTGGCAGTTGCCAACAGGGTAGGGTCGATACCTATCTGTTGTGCCCGCGCTCGAATTTTATCCAAATCAATACCGTCACCATCATCCCGGACCGTAATGATCGTTTGGTTACCCCGATGGACAGCCCGAATCTCAATGAGCCCTTGTGCTGATTTACCTCTAGCCCGACGAGTTATCGGATCTTCAATCCCGTGGTCAAAGGCATTGCGCAACAGATGCATTAGAGGGTCACTCAATGCTTCTAGAACAGAGCGTTCGATCAGCGTGCTACCCCCATAGGTCTTAAGCTCAACTTGTTTGCCGTATTGCAGAGCAAGATCCCGTAAGGCTCTGGGAAAACGTCTAATCAGATCGGAGAGAGGGCGCATCCGAAGCTGCGTCAGACGATTTTGTAGCTGTTTGGTGGTGCGCTGGAAATCACGCGCCGTCTGGTCAGTGTCCTCTAGGCTGAACTCAATGTCGCCTGTGACTTCTTGAATCTGCACCAAAAGTTCCATCACTTCTTGCGACAGAAGATGCAGATCGCCGTAGCGATCCATTTCTAAAATGTCAAATCGATTGGTGATGCTTCTGAGAGTTGAGATGGCAGTATCAAAAGAGCTGCTCTGCTCACTTAGTTCTACATCCTGAACAGAATTATCAACAGTTGCAGCTAATATTGAAATCGCAGTGGGGACAGCTGCTTGAGTAGCGACTTTATCGTAATTGGTTCTCAAATGTGTACTGAGCTGATCTAGTGTACGCACGCGTTGATTGAGCGTTTTGTGCAGATTGCGAATTCGCTCCAAATTGAGGTCTAAACTATTGCGCTCAATCATCAGTTCACCGAATAAATCGCTGAGCTGGTTGAGCTGTTTCAGTGGGACGCGAACTGTCTCTTCTTGCTGATCTTGGGCTTGCTGGTCTTGGGTCTGATCCTCAGTAGAAACTGAGGCCATAGCACCTAGTGCTACGGCAGACTCAACTGCTTCCTCTAATGTAGATTCCAACAAGCTGTTGTTGAAATCTGGAACAGCCATCTCATGGGCTAACTCGTTAGCCTCTAACTCGTCAGAAATCGGTATAGTGATGGGGTGTCTGTCCTGCTCGGGGCTAGGCTGTGGTTCAAAATCAGATGCTTCCGCAGCATTAGGCAGAACTAGTTGAACGGGGAGATCTTCGATTTGCCCCGCTAGCACCAGCACTTTCGCTTGACGCCACTGCTGCAAAGCTAGATGAGCAATTTCCTCAACCCGTTGTGGATTAGCCTCAAGGGTTTGCAAAATCGAGCTGCAAAGCTGGCTAAAGGGCGTAAACTGGAGCATCTCGCCCAAGCCCTCAAGCTCCTGCGTCATAATTGAGAACTCTTCGTACAGGCAAGGCTGAGTTGGATCTGCTAAAACTGACTCCAATCGCTGGAGGCAACCTTCTACCTCAGTCTCTAAGAGTAAGGCGGCTGTGTCTTGTTGCGTTTCCGGAGTTAGCAGCAAATTGGTATCTTCAGGTGGATCCCCTAGACGCTGCTGAAGCTGGCTCAAAATGGGTTCGGCATAGGTTGTCAACCACTGCTCATTAATGTCCGTTTTCTGGCGATTGAGAACAATAACTTGACGGAGCAGATCAATACTCGCTAGCAGTAGCTGCTCCAAGCTGGTGTCTAGTTCTATAGCCTGGTGTTGAGTTTTCAACACCTTGAAAAAATCTTCTAGGCGGTGAGCTAATAAACTCAAGCCTTGAAATCCCATCATGGCTGCTCCACCCTTAATTGAATGAGCAGCTCGGAGGGCAGCATCCATTTTGGTTGGGTTGATGCGACTTAAGGCAATGCCCAGCAACACCGCTTCAATGGTGTTTAAATACTCCTGAGCTTCCTCTAGGAACTGCCGTTGGATTTCAAGTTCCTTGTCGTATGGCATGATTTTTTAGAGGGTTAGGATATCAGAACGAGTCACCGTAGCTCTTATGAGAGCCATTCAAGACAGCCGGAGCTGGGTTTGCAGGAGATAGAGTTTCAAAACTTTAGAGCCTGAAGCTGCCCAAAGTGGGAACCCCTATCTCCTGACTTCAGCTTGGTCTCAATTTACTGAATCAACTTTGAACATATCCACTGAAGCCTGTAACTGCTGGGCAACTTCCACCGTTTGGCGCAGTGAATCCGAAACCTGGCGAGAAGTATCGGAAGTCCGTTGGGAAACTGCTGCAATTTCTTGCATCAATTGGGTGACGGCTTGAGAGCTCTGCGCTTGAGAAACGGTTGCGCCCGAGATAGATTGCACAAGCTCATCAATTTGGTAGGATACTGTCAAAATTTGGCCTAAACTCTGCTTGGCATCCTCGACGATACGAGTTCCCTCTACGACTTGAACTGTGCCCAGCTCCATCGCTTTCACAACTTCACTGGTCTCTAGTTGAATGTTTTCAACGATTTGTTCGATTTCTTTAGTAGCTGTGACCGAGCGAGCGGCTAGTGCCCCCACTTCCTCAGCCACAACTGCGAAACCCCGTCCTTCCTCGCCAGCTCGTGCTGCTTCAATGCTGGCGTTAATCGACAACAGGTTGGTTTGTAGGGCGATCTCTTTGATTAGCAAAACTACCTTAGAAATCTGTTGGGAGGATTCGCCTAAGCGCTTCACTTTTTTAGCAGTTTCAGCAACGGTTTCTCGCAGATTCAAGATGCTACGCACAGTGCTGTCCATCGCGATCCCGCCTGCCTCGGCGCTGGTTGAGGCTGTACGCGCCACCGATGCAGCTTGGCGGGCGCTTTCGGCCACTGCCTGGATCGATTGGGTCATGCGCTCGACCGAGTCTAGCGTCCGGGTCGTCTCTTCAGCCTGATGTAAGGCTTCATCGGCCAGGTGACGAATCGAGACTTGATTGCTGCCTAAGGAGGTGTTGACCTGGGTCGCGGCCTGTTTCACCTGAACAACAATTTGCCTTAAGTTCTCGATGATAGCGTTGAAAAAGTCAGCGACTGTGCCAATTTCATTCCCAGTAATTTCTGCTCGTACACTAAGATCACCAGATGCTGCGGCTTCAATATCGCTTAGCAGTTCAATTAGCTGGTGTTGTAGAGTTTCTTTCTGCTGGCGTTGTTCTTGAGAAATGGTTTCTGCAACTTGGCGGGCCTGCTCCACCTGCGTGAGCAAATTCGCCTGTTCCAAGGCCACCCCAACTTGGGTCGCAACTTGTCTGAGCCACTTAATTTCTGTTTCTTGCCAAACGCGAGGGCCTGAACATTGCTGCGCGCAAATGAGGCCAAGCAACTGGTCACGGATGACAATTGGTGCGATCAAGTTAGCCTTAATTGACAGCCTCTCATACAACTGGATATGGCACTCAGCGATACCTGAGGTGTAGATATCATTAATGGCAAAGATTCGACCCTTGCGATATAGCTCGACCCCTTCGTTAGAGTCAGTGAAGTAAGTATCTGTCACCCGCACCGAGAGGCAGGAAGGGAAACCCGTAGCCACAGCTTCTGCAATAATGGTGCCGCTCCAATCAGGGTCAAAGCGATAAATAAAGACTCGTTCTGTTTGGAGAGCCGTTTGAACCTGGTTGACAGCGACATTGAGAATGTCTTCTAAATTCAGAGATTGCAAAATTTGCAAGGTCATGTCTGCAAAAGACTGCGCCCGTCTGGCTTCTGCTTCTTTTTGCTGACGTTGTTCTTGGGCTGCGCTTTCTGCTAAACGCCGTGCCTGTTCAACCTGCGTGAGCAATGTAGCTTGACTTAGGGCATAACCTACTTGAACAGCGACCTGCTTGAAAAAATCAAGTTCTGTGTCTTTCCAAACTCGCGGTCCAGAGCACTGGTGCGCAATTAATAGACCGTGCAACTGGCCGTCGGTAAGAATAGGCACTACCAAATTAGCCTTCACTGCAAAAGGCTCTAATTGCTTCAGATGGCACTCGGTTAAACCAGCTGTAAAAATGTTTTCGGTGACGCTAATCCGACCATTTTGATAAGGAACAACATACTGATCGCGGAAGCAGGGATCGAGAATCTCTGCCCCGAGCGCTGAAGGCCAATTGTGACCAACTGACTCTGCCACCACCGTACCATTCCATTCAGAATCAAAGCTGTAAATCAATACGCGGTCGGCCTGGAGCACCTGTCGCGACTCGTTTACAGCCGTGCCAAAAATATCATCTGAATCGAGCGATTCCCGAATTCGTGAGTTGATCTCTACCAGTAGCCGAGCTCGGTCTGCTTCTACTTCTCGCTTGCGCAGCAGACTTTGCAACTGGTCAGCCATCTGATTGACTGCAGAACCGAGAGCTGCTAGCTCCTGCTCGCCCTCCAGCTTGTTGCGAGTTTCTAAATCCCGATCCAGCACAAGCCGTGATTGGCTGGGAACACGTTGCGGTGCTAGCACAGCTGGCTGCGTGACTTTAACAGCATCAATGACCGATTGCAGTAAGGCTGGCTTCAGAGAAGGCTGATTTTGAATATAGTTAGCAGCGCCGCCATTTTGATTCAGATTTTTAGTAATCCCCCCTTCGAGCTGGGCTAGAGATGCTCTAGCGCAATCAGCTAAGCGCGGATCTTCTGCCAGTTTCAAAACTTCTTGAAATTGAATCTTGGCCGCTTCTAAATAACCCGCCTCTCGATAGGCAGCTCCCAGCAGAATACGCATTTGCGCATCTTGGGAGTTCTCAGATGCGAGGCTAGCAAATTGTTGCATTGCCTCTTCATAGCGTCCTTGCGTATACGCTTCAAGCGCTTGAATAAGTTGGTCTGTCATAAAATCAACACCTCAAGAATTAGGAGATTACAGGGTTTGAGTAGGCTTAGCTACAGATTTCAGTTCTGAATTTCAATCGTGGGTTTTAGCCGTGGCAATTAGAAGTAGCGTTTAGGCATGAGATAGGAGGGGAGAGTGAATAATTGGCTCAGCATCTAGCACTAAAATTTCTTCTGTAGGTTGAGAAATATAGCCTCGGCTATACATCTCTAGATGGGCCGTAGCGGAGCGCAGGGGTTGAATACAATCTGTGCTGAACCGTGCAACCCCTTTGACTTCTTGAACTAGCAATCCTAATGGGGTCTGCCCAGCGTGAACAATTACCACGCTATAGCGCTGATAAGTTTCGAGTGGAGGCAATTGTAGTAGCTGTGCTAGGTCAACAGCCCAGAGAACCCGGCTGCGCCGATTGAGCAGCCCCAAAACGCAGGGGGGCATATTCGGCATCGGTGTCAGGCGTTGGACGGGGATGACTAGGGCTTCCTGTACCTGCTCCATGCGTAGGACTGCTGGGGTGTTGGGAGCTAGCTGAAATTTGAGATAGCTTTCACCCAAAGCTCGCTGCGAGCGATTGAGGGCGGGCAGCAACGTGGACTTGTGCATTGCAAGTTCAAACCTTAGGATGCGAGTCGGAATTCAAGAGACTGCTTAGAATCAAAATCTTGAAGTTAAAACTTTAAACTACGACCGATTGAATGACTCGAACTAATTGATCTCGTGTGAAGGGCTTGGTGACGTAGGCGTCTGCTCCCTGTTTCATACCCCAAAGACGGTCAATATCCTGGTTTTTAGAAGTGCAAATAACGATGGGAACTTTTTCTGTAAGCGGGTTTTTCTTCAAGCTCCGACACAACTCAAAACCACTCATGCCTGGCATGACTACATCGGTCACAATGACATCTGGTTTCTTTTCAATGGCTTGAGTCAGAGCTTCTTGGGCTCCCGCCGCATTGATCACGACGTAGCCACTTTCTCGCAGGTAGTAGCTAATCAGCTCTAACTCTGAAGGAGTATCATCTACAATCAAAACCGTATTCATGGTTCACCAACTTTGAACAAATAGAGCCGACAGAGGTGAGGCTAAAGCTAAAGCTAAAGCCAAGGTATGACCCATCGAAAACAATCACCGCAGCGCGAAACTACCTTGTTGTTTGCACCAGCTTACTGATCACGTCCAGTAAAGTTTTGGCGTCAAACGGCTTGGTAATGTAATCAGAGGCTCCAACTAATCGGGCGCGTGAACGATCGACTAGTCCATCGCGTCCTGTCAGCATGACAATCGGTGTTTGCCGCAAAGCTGAGGACTGTTTGAGCATTCGGCATAGTTCATAACCATCCAGGTCTGGCATCGAGATATCCATCAATACCACTGCTGGTTTTTCACGCATTAAAGGCATGAGTGCCTGCAGCGGATTGGTCAGACTCAACACTCGGTAGCCCTCCCCTTCTAACATCAGCCGCACCTTACGCTGAATGGTAAGGCTGTCATCAATACAGGCAATTGTCAGTTGCTGGCTCTGATTAGACTGGGTAAACGGCTCCATCTTAATGATGTCTGCCTGTACCAAGTCCCGCAGAGCAGAAGCGACTCGCAATAGGTCCGCATCCAGTTTTGAGGCAATTTCGTAGATACAGAGCTGAGCATCCAGGGCTTGCAAAGGAGTTTGCGCAGCATCTGGCCCTCGCGCTAGCCGTAACTTGCCTTCTAGTCGCCGTGCAAATTGTTCACGGGCTAGTAAATGGGGGCGTTGAAAGGGAGAGCTGATATGGGGCTTGAGTTGCTGCCAACCTCGCACTTGGTACGAAAGAGGCAATGCCTCTTGTAAAGGCACTGACAATAAAATGGGATCTAAACCAGTGCTTCTTTCAAACAGCAGCGTGGCCTGGGGCAGGGCCATGATATGAATTAACGCTTCGCGAGTGAGCAGATAGAGCAGCTTTCGTAATTGCGGTAGAGTTAGAATTCCAGCTTGCCAGCTTTGGCACAAGAACTCATAATCTGATGAAATTGTTTCCACCCGAAGTCGCTTAGCTAACTGAGGCTCGTTCCGTTGCAATATGTAAGCGAGCCGCTCCCGTTGTCCATGTGAACAACTGGCAAAGTGAATGTGCCCGTCTCCTGTGTGAATGCGCCAGAGAACCGTTTCAGCGTCCGCTTCACGAATAGTCAAACGGCCCGAAACCTTGCGCTGAACAATATTTTGCAGGGCCTCTAAGGGCGAGGAAATGACAGTGGGCTGGCGAATTGTAGAGGTAGTCGCAGTGGCTGAGGCTGAGCTAGAGGCTTGATCAGAAGTATTGATCATAGCGACTACACCTGAGGGAACAACTGGATTTGACTCAGAAGTGATGCATCCCAGTGTGTAGATTGCCCCACGTCACTTACTACAGAAGTTGATGGGGCTATCCGGTAGATCTGCTGCTTAATGCTTGCCTTTTTGCGCATCTCATACTGGGCTTTTAAGTTGCCGTTAGAGAGCGGTTCATGCTAGCCAAGTCTTGTCTTCTATCAAACTAGAATGAGTTAGTCTGGACCCGAACGTCCAGGTCAAAAAGTGCTCACTATCTGCTCATTTCTTACACTTAAGTTTTGGCAGTGCTAAGAGAGATTTTGCCCGCACATTCAAACTCTGAGCTGAGGCAGAATCAGACCAATCACAAACCAATCACAAACTAGTTTAGGCTGTGCAACCAACTTGCACAGCCCAGAAATTATACTGCCATCAAACAAACTTGATTATCTGGCTACTGTTTAACCAGCTAATAGCTTGCCAAATGTTTAGCTGCCATTTACTGAAATTAGTCGAGGACGATAATCGGAGCCTAACTTATTGGCACAGAACCCTAGTTCTAAGGTTTGGCTAGGTTCAACGGCTTGTCCCCAAGCTAAGGGAGTCACAAGATATCGGCTTCCCTGAGGTTGAAAGTTACCATTCCAGGTATTGTTAATGGCCGCTTGATTCATGGCAAAGGTCAATTGCCAGTTACGGGTACTATTGCGGCCCTGGTTTGTGACTTGTAAGTTGGTACAAAAGCCAGTTTCCCAGTCCGATTGCAAACGGAGCTCAGCTTTGAGGTTTGAGCCAGTTGCCACATTAGACGCCAAATTCAAGTTGGCTCTGGAGCTAGAGGCAGCTGGAGCCGGAGTAGGAGGACGAGGGGGAGCAGCACTAGCCACAGGCGAGGGACGGGAAACTGAACCCAGGCGCGCACCGGAGGGTAGCAATTTACTGAGCAGCCTCTGCTTAGGGACATTGATATTACGCCAATCATCCAGTAGGATGCCGCCAGTATCCACACTGTCTGGGTTCCAGGTCCAATATGTGAAACTCAGTTTTTTCTGAGCAATATAATCAACTAGTTGCTGTTGCCAAACCCCTTCTTTTGAACTGTCATCTACCTGACGTCCACCGAATTCGCCAATCCAGATCGGTGCGATGTTTTGGCTGGCGATATAGTGAAAGCCAGTCTCCCAACGAGAAAGCAAATTTCGGGGAAAAGCTGAATCTGAAAACCAGGCGTGGTTGTAAACCCCAGGCCCATATTCGTGGGGGGAATAAACCAGCTTGCGGGGCACTGACAAACGCACCGGATAACGTTTGACGCCCTCTAGGTTTCCTCCCTGCCAATGCACCAGCTTTTGACCAGGCACATTGTTCTCTACGCCTTCGACGAGAATCAGCCAATTTGGATTGATCGCTAAAATCGCATTGCCTGCTCGCTCTGCTGCCAAACGCCAATCGGTTGCTGGGTCATTTGTCCCCCAACTGGCCCGACCGTGGGGCTCATTTTTGAGGTCTGCACCGATGATATTGGGCTGGTCTTTGTAGCGGTTCGCCAGCATTTTCCAGGTGTCAATCCAGTCTGCTTCTGTAAAACCATCCCCATACCAAAGTTCTGGAATGCTTTGATTATTAAGCCGATGGCTATCTAGCAGAATTAACAGCCCTTGTCGCCCAGCCTCCTGAACAATCAGGTCCATCACCTCTAGCGGTGTTTTGCTCTCTAGCTCGCGGTTACTACCAAGATTAAAGTCAACCCGACTGATCTCCGAAGAACGAAGCGCTTGCACCGAGTAAGGCAACCGGATCACGTTGTAGCCCAGGCTTTTGATCTGGGACAGCATCTCTTTATAGTCGCGGGCCCAAAGGCCGTGAGGGACTTGAAATTCTGTCTCAAGACCGAACCAGTTGACCCCCCGCAGTAAGACTGGACGCCCCGCAGCATCAACAATTTGGGCGCCCCGGGTCGAAAGTGGCGTGCGAATGACAGTCGCTGCATCGGAGAAACCAGTTGACTGCCAGGGGTGCCCGCACAGGCTCAGGGATAACAGAGCTAAAGCCAACCCCACAATTTTGAGTCGTTGGGGCAGTTTAGATAGCCTCCAGATAACCCCGTGAAACCAATACGCACAGGGACGCACTAGCCAAACCGGTAGTCGGATCAAGGAAGTCATGGGCACTTGGGGTCTACAACTGTAAGGCAAAAGGAGCAAGGGAAACAGCGGGAGAAACTTGTAGCCTTACAACTCAAGCCTGTCTGTGCAGACGAGCTACAGGTCAGCCCAACTGGCTATCTGGGCTCAATCGGTCAGTTCAGGCTCGATTGGCAGAGGCTGCAATCGACTTTGTAGGAAGGTTCCAGCCTCATCCTCCAACTCTTCGAAAGTTCCTGTTGCCATCAGGATTGACATCTTTCTTAAGCAGCTAGTTCCGCCGACCAATGGGCCACGCGAACTTTAAGCTTAGGTTCGTCAAGCGCAATGTCTTGGAGAGCGCTCTCCCGGCTGGGATAGATCTTGAAGACCTGATCCAGCTGAGTCTCTCGAAAAGTTTCACGCAAAGCGTCGTTTAGAGCGCACAGCAGCAGACGTTTTTGTGACTGCCGAGCAGCTCGTAGCCCTGCAACCAGAACCCCTAAACCACGGTGGTCTATGGCGGTGACTTGCTCTAGATCCAGCAACAAAATAGAGTGATCGCTTCTAGCACAAAGCGTCTTTAAAGATTCCTGAAAGCGAATCGACTCAATGCCTCGTACCGTCCCCTGAATTTGAATGACCGAGGCTTGAGCCGTACCCATTTGAATTGGGATCGACTGAATTGAATTTTTCTGAATTTGAGCTGCCATTAGAATGTTCCTCCTAGCTTCTTTTAAAACCTTAAAAGTGAATTGTCATGGAACAAAATTGAGGCCCTTGCTACACCACTACTAAGCGCTAGCTCTAGTTGACCCCATTCGAATCTGGCAAACTTTCCGGGTCCGCTTCCCTAAACACTGCTAGTGAAATTGAAGTGCTCGCTGATTTGGCCGTTGTCCATTAGCTAACCGCTATAGACATCTAGAAGCGCAAGTATCAGGAAGGCCAAGTGGATCAGCAGTCCTGCTTGAGCAACTCTTATTAAAAAACCACCTTTTTTGAAATTGAAATGAAGAAGGGACAACAACTCGGCTTAGGGCGTTGGCTCAGTCTCGGGCTAATGCTACTGGGGCTCTGGGCCTGCTCAGGTCCAGCGACAGAGGTGAACCTCTCTTTGCAAGTGCAGTCAGACAGACAAACGGGCCAGTTTTTGGTGTCTGGACGAAGCAATTTGCCAGATCAAACTTTAGCTGCGGTTCAAGCTGTCCGCTACTTGCAGCCCAGCGACGGTATAGGAGAGCGGCCCTACTCGGTGCTGGATCGGCAAGATGTCCGACTCGAACAGGGGCAGTGGCAAGCCCAGTTAAATCTGCGTCAGGCCAGGGGGGACGATGGCTTGGCCCAAGAGGCCTGGCAAGAAGCGTGGTACCAGGCTGAGCCAATGGCAGTTGACTCCCAAGTTTACTTTCAGCTGACCGTTCTCAGCAGTAACCAGCCGCCCGAAGTGGCTCGCAACTTGGGCTACAACTTCAGAAATATTCAGTCTCAGGCTTTGAGCTTCGGTGAGGATGGCGAGGCTTATCTACAGGCCGAACGCAGCCTGGATGTCCCGGCCGTGCTTGGTTCTACAGCCTCTGCCCTGCCCTTCAGCAACCCCACCCCGAAAGTAGTGATTTTGCCTCTTGGTCGTCCTGCCGCCCCAAGTTTGCCCCAGTCCAACGCTCCCCTGCACCAGGCGCAGACTCTGCGCTGATGGGCTCTAGCTGCCAGGATCGCGAATCACCGTATAGCTAGAGGCCAGAGACTGCTGTAGCTTGCTGTCGAGCTGGCGAATCTGCTGAGTTAGCTGCTCCACCTGGCGCTCAAGCCCTTGAATAGCTTCGGGGGCAGGTTCGGGGGCTTGAATCTGCAATACCCCTGCCCGTGCTCCGGCCAAGGATTCGTCCCGCAACTTAATCAGATTCTGGGGTGGTACTTGAGTCAGACTTAAGTATTGCTGGTTTGGCATAGGCAACGGCTCGGTCCGGCTCGGCGGTAGTTGGGCGGCTTCTGGTCCAGCTATATCAGCAGCATCTGGCTCTGATGATTCTGCAATTAAGCACTCCAGAATTGCACTGAGCACTGCTTTGAGGTCAGCCCCTTCTGCCTGAACTGACAGAACTTCAGGAATATGAGTCTGGGCAGTTGTCAAGCTGAGATCGACTAACCAGCGCTCCCGCTCTGCGATTGCGGCTTCTAGCTGCGTGATGCGATTGCGCAGAGCAGTGCGTTGGCGAGAGCGACGGCGATCTTTCAGCAGCATCACGCCGAACATGCCAACTCCTAAACTGAGGACCAAACCCAAGCTGATATAGGGAACGGCAAAGCTTCTCAGCTCGCCCCCTAACTGGAAGCTGTCCTCCAGTTCTGCTTTCAGTTGCTTTTGGCCATAGAGGGCTAGGGGGGCGGTAGTCAGGCTAAAACACAAGCCCGACAGAATACAGAAGGGGACCAGGACTCTGCCCAGCCGGTTAGAGCGCTGACTCATAGCAGGCGGATTTTAGGTTGAAATTCATACTTTCTACGCTTCTTCAGAACTCTGGTTCTAGATCCGGTCGACAGTTGCAGGTGTTTAGCTTTCGTAAATGGAAATGGGGGCTTTTTAGAGCTTTGACTTCTTTCCGGATGACTAGGGCACTAGCAGAAAGGTTTAGCGCAAACACTACTCAATAACAACTCAAAACTTTAGGGCGCAGGTCTATCGAAGCTGCACCGAAGGTACATGCGCAACTAAGGCCCTGCTTCAGCCCTATTGCCATTTCCCGTAAGCATATTCTGTTGCCAATCAGGATTGGGAATTGCTCAATTACAGATCGCTCTATGTCGGGTCGATCTAGTGAATGAAGCAATTAAATTTTGCACGAGTTTTTGGACCTTTTTTGCTGTACCTAAGCCATGCATCTTCGTAGTTCCCAGCGATGACTTTACTCCGTTTTATTGTCCTGCTAACGCTGACTCGCACAAGCTGGTCATCCTCGCTGCTGGCTGTCCTTGTTCTGTCTGTTCTGTCGTCTCCTGCCCTTGCCGACGCTGGATCTGAAGCAGCTGCGCAACCGCTAGAGCCCAAGCTACAGACAGCTCTATCTGTACCGCCGCCTCAACCATTGTCTGCACCTGCTGCCGCCAGCAATAAAGAGCAATTGCCCGGTTGGCTCGGACAGGGTGGTGCCTCCGTGGACGCTTCAGCCGACCCTAGCCCAGCTCAAGCCGAACTGCCGCCTTTGCCACCTCTGCCACCATTGCCGCCATCCCTCAGAAGGCGAGCGGCCCAATCCACTCTGCGGCCCACTGGCACAACACCGCCCTTGACCCCTTTGCCGCCGAGCTTGCGACCGCGTAGCTCACCGCAGCCAGCTGTGTCAGCAACGCCAGTACAGGTCCGGCAAACGCCGCCGCTACCACCATTGCCACCGACTTTAGCTAGACGGCTTAGGCTACCTCCTGAGCCAACTGCTCTACCTGATGCGTCCGAGTTAGGCCCGCAACAGTTACCCCCGCAGCTGGCCCCCGAAGCCAACGGCGTTCTAGAGCAAGGCGTTTTAGAACAGGCGAGTGGCACCTTGGTGAGCATGGCTGCGCAGGGACAGAGCGACCTAGAAACGGCGATCATTCAGCAAACTACCGCAGCCCAAGGCACTAGCCTGCGCGGCAACCGACGGGCCTCCGCCCGCGATCTGCGTTTCAATCAGGCTGCCTATCAGCGCCGCAGCCAACCCAACGTTTCCACCTCCGAACCGCCACCGGAGGCCTTGCTGAGCAACTCTGGCCTCCAGCCTGCCTTGACTTTGCAGGGCGTTTTACTCAACACCGACGGCGACACCTCAGCCCGTTTGCGGTTGACCGGGCGCTATCCGCTAGGACGGCAAGTTTTGGTAGGCGCGAGCGTAGATCTGGCCAGTGGTTCGATTTTTGTACCTAACAGCCAGTCAGATGGTCTGCTGCTCAATGAGCTGTACATAGCCGCATCACCACCCGGCTTGCCAAACTTACGCTTTGCTGTGGGGCAGCTCGACCTGACCTCATACTTTGACCGCAACAGCTTCGCGAAGGACGCTGCTACTCACTTTTTCAATCCAGTATTCGCCACGAACCCGGCGATATCTTCGAGTAACACTCTCTCTCGCCCAGCCGCCCTAGTCAATTGGTCGCCCTCCGATAGTTTGGAGTTCAAGCTGGCAGGCTTCTCCTCAAGGTCCAACCTGGCTGACCTCCAGTTAGACAGCATTGCGGGCGAGGTAGCGGTTCGGCCCATCCCCAACGCTATCCTGCGCGCAACTTACGTTTCCAGCCGCGATGGCGGTGAGCGCTCGGGCTATGTCGAAGCTGGACGGGGGCCTGACGGCAATGGTTTGGGCGGCGTGGATCGCATTGGCCGCAACGACCGCGAAGAAGCCTTTGGCATCAATGGCGAATTTTTTATTCCGCAATACAACCTGGGCTTATTTGCTCGCTACGGTCACTATCGCAACTTGAACCAGGACCAAGAGGCCAACACCTACAGCGTCGGCTTGAATCTGCTGGATCTGTTTTTGCCGGATGACCGTTTGGGCCTGGCCTACGGACAGCAGTTGAGCGATGACGATCTGCGCCGCGCCGATGATGAGACACCGAGTGTGGTCGAGCTGTTCTACGACTTCCGGTTAACTCAGGCGCTACGGGCTGGCTTCTCTGTGCAGGTCCTCCAAGACGAAACCGTATTGGGATTCCGAGTGCGGACAGACCTTGATCTGCTGCCGCGCCGCCGTGCCGCTCTTGATGTTCAGCCTTGAGGTGCACTCATGCCACAACGACGCAGAACCCGATTGGGGTTAAGTCTGCTAACCCTCATTTTGAGTAGCCAATTAGGTCTGAGCCCCGCCGCTTTAGCTCAGGCCAGCTTGCCTATAGAGGTTCGGCAGGGCTACGACCAGATTCAGCGGGGGTTAGTGCTCCAGGCCATTACCACGCTAGAGCAAGCAGTCCGCCGCTATCCCAATTCCGCAGCAGCTCAACTCGGTTTAGCCATTGCCTACCGGCGGCAGGGTTTGGATGAAAAGGCGCTCAACGCTTACGAGCGCGTGGTTCAGCTCGACCCCACTAATGAAACAGCCCTACGCGGCGTTGGCCTATTAGGCGCTTACCGTCCAGCCTGGCAGCAACGCGGCATTCGCGCCCTCAGTGCCCTGTTGGAACGTCTGCCCAACGACCAAAGTGCACGTCGCCAACGGGCAAATCTTTACCGCTTCTCTCGCAACTGGGCCCAGGCTGCCGCTGACTACGCAATTTTGCTGCGTAGTAATCCAGACGTGACACTGCTGGTGGAGGCTGCTCAGGCTTACAACTGGGGCGGTGGTTATCCTCAGGCGCTAGAGCTGTTTGAGCGGGCGCAAGAATTGGGTCAAGTTCCGCGGGGCGATGCCGCTCTGGCCTACGGCAACAGCTTGGGCCGCAGTGGGCGTTTGCCTGAGGCAACTGAGGTTCTGGTTACCCTGATCCGTCAAGAGCCGGTCAACTCACCGCGTGCCGAAAATGCTGTGGCACTGTTGACCGGGCTTTATGCCGACCGCAACGACCAGGAAGGGCTCTTGCGGCTCTACGCACAACTGCTAGAGCGCAGTCCTGACAATGCCAATCTCAACCTGGCCTACGCGGCAACTGCTTATTCTTTAAACCGCATCACCCCAGCCCAAGCAGAACAGGTGCTCGATACCTGGCTCACGCGAGCGCCTCAGTCGAACGAGCTGCCAGCCGCGCTCTACACCCTAGTTGCCCAACTGCCCCCAGACTTGGCCCGCGAAGATCTCTATCAAGCTTTGATTCGTCGTAATCCCAACGATGGTCGCATTGCCGAGCGCTATGCCCAAGCGCTTGTAGCTCAAGGCCCGCAACAAGCTCAAGTGCGGGTTGAAGCCCTAGCCAACAACACCCCTAGTGTCACCACCTATCTGCTAGTCGGTCGGGTATCCCAAGCCCTGGGCAATTACGACCGCGCCGCTGCTGCCTACGACAGCATTTTGGTGCAAAATTCCCGCAATTTGGACGCCCTGCTGGGTTGGGCTCAGTCTGAGGCGGCACGTCGTAACTTCGAACTGGCCCGGCAGCTCTACAGCGAGGCTCAGGGTATCCTGGCGCAGTCGTCCAACCCGGACCCTGGCCGTCAGATCCAAATCGACCGTGGCTTGACTGCCGTCCTCCGGGGCGATGGACAGCCACAGGCCGCCCTGAGCCAATTGGAACAACTTCAGAACCAAACTGCGCTCTCACCGGATCAGCAGGCTGATATTCAGCGCGAAATGCAGGATATCGAGCAGGGTTTTCTGCTGCAACGGGGCTTTCAACCGCCCTGGGAGCGCTACTAGCCATGACCTATCTGCCCTTCTAGATCATGTTTCACCGATTGCATCGACGCTTGTTTCGTTGGTTGTCTGGTTGGCTGCTCTTGCACCGCCGAGGTTCTTACTTAGCTGGATGTCTGCTCCTGTGCCTGCCCCTTTGTCTGCTAGTCACTGGCTTGACGGCGGTGCGAGTGACCGCCCAAAGTTTTGACCAGAGCTTGGAACGTCAAGAAAACCAGGTCATTCGTGAGTTCGCCCTGCCCCGTGCGCCACGCCGCGCCCCGGTTGTTCGTCAGCGCCCGCCTGCACCTGCACCTGCGCCACGTTTAGCACCCGCTCCCCGTCCAGCGGCTCCCCGTCCAGCAGCACCCCGCGCAACAGCCCCAGCTGAACCAGAATCTACAGCTCAGGCAGAGCGACCTGTCTCTAAGCCAGCCCCAGCTCAGCCTGCGGCCCAGCCCAGTTTGCGCCATGAGTTGTTATTCAATCGCAGCCCTGTTGTTGGCAATCGTCTGCGCTTGCAGGGACAACTGGCTGAGAGTCGTCTGGCTTTTTCTCGCCCTGCCAGTTGGGAGGTGCAGTCGGTGCAAGCGATCATTCGCTTTCGCCATTCCCCTAACTTGGTCGCACCCCAGTCCAACTTAACGGTGCGAGTCAACGAAACTAGCTTGGGCAGTGTGCCCCTCAGCCAACGTGACCTCAATATTGGCGAGATGCGGGTACCGGTGCCAGTCAATCTGTTGCAGGACTACAACGAGGTTGCTGTAGTTGCCCAACAGCGCACTGCTGGCGACTGCTCTGACCTTAATGACCCTGCCCTCTGGACCGAGGTGCTACCAGATTCGCGTCTGGTCTTTCAGTTTCGGCCTAAACCGATGGCCCTAGACTTTAGTCAATATCCCCGTCCGTTCTTCGACCCGCTGAGTCTGGAGACAACCCGGATTAGCTATCTACTGCCTAGCCAGGTGGATCCAGACTGGCTGACAGCAGCGGCCCGGCTCAGCGCCCACTTTGGGCGGCTGGCACAATTCCGGCGTTTAGATCAAGGCTTAATTACTTCGCTTAGTGCTCAAGAGCGTTTGCGAGATTGGGGCAGCATTGCGATCATCGGCACCCCAGCCAGCCAGCCCTCGCTCAATAGCCTGGATCTGCCCTTCGCCATCCGGGGCGGCCAGCTTGTTGATGGTGCGGGACGGGTGTTACCGCCAGATGTCGGTGTACTGATGGCTGTGACTGGAGGCCCGGAACAGGCCCTACCCGTCCTGGTTGCTAGCGGCAATGGCGCTGAAGGCGTTGCTAAGGCGGTACAGGCACTCGTGCAAGCACCGGATCGGGCAATTGCCGTGGGTCAGGCAGTGTTGGTGGATCAACTAGAAGCCGTGCCAAGTCCTTCGGGCCAAACCTGGCCTGGGTACCTGCCTACAGGAGAGCGCTTTGGCCTCAGCGACTTGGGCGTGACTCAAGATGTCACCTTGCGCGGTATGTCGGCGCCCGCCCTTAATCTAGACTTCCGAGCGCTGCCCAGTGAGGCTTTTGACTCGCGCCGCAATACCATGACCCTGAGCTACAGCCATAGCACGCAGGTGGATCCGCGCAACTCCTCGGTGGAAGTGCTGCTCGACGGCGTAACTCTGGCCTCGGCCCCGCTAGAAGTTAACCGGGCGGAGCGCCGCACGCTCAATGTGCCACTGCCTGGTAATTCGATCAAACCGGACTCGCAGTTGCAGGTCGCCTTTCGCCTCAGCCCTCAGAACCGCAACGCCTGCGGCGCCAGTGCCGATCAACAGCTTTGGGGCACCATCCATGCTGGCGATACCAACTTTCAGCTCAACCGCTATGAATCCTTCGAGCTGCCAGATCTAAAGTTACTGCGCTACGGCTTTCCCTTTGCTGCACCGCAGGACCTCTCTAGTACCGCGCTGGTGCTACCCGATAATCCCTCGCCCATCGAAATCGGGCTGATGTTGAGTAGCGCTGAGCGCTTGGGCCGTCTCAGCCAAGCCGACTCGGTGCAGCTCCTGGCTGTGACCCTCAGCAAGCTCAACCGCCAAGCCCAACTGGACCACCATCTAATCGCCTTGGGCCGTCGGGAACGCTTTCCGTTGCCAGAGGTGCTTGAGGCCAAAGCCGAGGGGTTGCGCTTGGACAGCGTGCTGGGGCGCTTGCGCGGCCAAACTCGCTTGCAGGCTCTACCCGATAGCCAGGGTTTGATCACCGAAACCCTCTCACCCTGGAACAACGAACGGGCAGTGCTGGCCCTCACTGCACAGACCGATGACGGCCTGCGTCAGATTCAAGACTTGTTGCGGCAAGACCAGCGCTTCTTCCAGGTCCAGGGCGATACCGTGTTGCTGAATGCCGATGCCTCGCTCAAGGTACTGACTCGTTTGCCGCCTCGCCGCATCGAGAAGCTGAATGGCATTCAGCGCTGGACCCACTTTCTCGGTCAGAACTGGTACCTGGTGCCGTTTATCACGGTTTTGAGTGCGCTGCTGCTCTTTGGCCTCGCACAGCTCTACATCCAACGAACAGCACAACGACGGGAGTCTGTGTAAGGCATGGTCAAGCGTCATGGTTAAAAGAGTAGAAGGCAGTGTCGTCGAGACAGACGCTACAGCAGCACTACCTGAGAGACGAGAAGGTACGTTCAATCGGTTTCCCTTTAACCGCTTGAGCCAGGGGCAGGTCGTGCTGCTGCTCCTGGTTTTGACCCTGCTCAATATCCCTCTGATTGTGGCCTCAGTGGAGGTGTGGCAGCAGGGCTTGATTGGACTGGGGCTCACCTTGCTGGGCCTGGTGTTAGGGCGGTGGGATCGGCTGCGGGGCTTGCTGGTATGGCTGAGCTTGCTGGTCACCTTTCGTTATCTGTACTACCGCACGGCCTACACGCTCAACTTAGATAGCGGTTGGTTGAACGCGGTCTCCAGCGTTCTGCTCTATGGCGCCGAGTTGTACGCTGTGCTCACGCTGGTGCTGGGCTACTTTCAAACGACTTGCTTGCTAGAGCGCCAACCCGTCCCCCTGCCCAAAGACCCCAAGGCGCTGCCCTGGGTTGATGTTTACATTCCGACCTACAACGAAGACGTCACGATCGTGCGCGAGACTGCGCTGGGGGCAACCAGGATTGATTACGCCCACAAACAGGTCTACATCCTCGACGATGGTCGTCCAGACCGCTACCCCGTAGGTGACTCCCGGCGCTTGCTAGCCCAGCAACGACGGGAACTGTTACGGGCCATGTGTAGTGAATTGGGTTGTACCTTACTCACGCGAGGCGACAATGACCACGCCAAAGCAGGCAACATCAATCAAGCCCTAACTCGCACCACTGGCGAACTGATTCTGATCCTCGATTGCGACCACATTCCAGTGCGTAACATCTTGAAGGAAACCGTCGGTTTTTTCCGAGACCGGTTGGTATTCATGGTGCAAACGCCGCACTGGTTCTATAACCCCGATCCGTTTGAGCGCAACTTAATTGCTGCTGGGCAAGTGCCCCCAGCTAATGAACTCTTTTACAAAACCATTCAACGGGGCAATGACTTCTGGAACGCAGCCTTCTTCTGCGGTTCAGCAGCAGTAGTACGGCGAGATCTGCTACTCGAAGTGGGCGGCATTGCTGTAGAAACAGTCACCGAAGATTGCCATACCTCGCTACGCCTGCATAGCCGAGGTTACAAGTCGGTGTACTACGGCAAAACCCTAATCGCCGGGCTTGCCCCTGATAGTTTTGCGGCCTTGATTGGGCAACAGGTGCGCTGGGCACGGGGCATGGCGCAAATTTTGCGACTGGAAAATCCTCTGTTCAAAGAAGGGCTGAGTTTGCCCCAGCGCCTCTGCTACTTTGGCGCTACGTTTCACTTTTTCTATGGCTTGCCGCGCTTGGTTTATGCCTTGGCGCCAGTGGTATTTTTGCTGTTTGCCATCAACCCAGTTAAGGGCTTGGGTTTGGAAACTGCTGCCTTTGCTGTGCCGCACTTGCTACTGTCTTCCTTTGCCAATTTCTCTGCCTATAAAAAGGTTCGCTTCTCGTTTTGGAGCGAGGTCTATGAGTTTGCCTTGTCTTTCTACACCGCTTGGGCCACGACGCTAGCGTTGCTCAACCCCAAAGCCGGTTCGTTTAACGTCACTGACAAGGGGCGCTCGATTCAAGAACGGGTATTTGACTGGCGCTCGGCCCGCCCACTGCTGGCGGTGACAGGTCTGCTGCTGCTCTCGGTGCTGGCCATTCCAGTCTGGCTGTTATTTGAACCCGAAGCTTGGCAAGCGGTGTTGCTGAACGCCATCTGGTGTTTTTACAACCTGGTGCTGGTCGTCTGTGCGTTGTTAGTCAGCCTGGAGCAACCGCAACTGCGCCGCTCTCACCGCCTCGACCGACAGCTGAATGTGCTGGTGCATGGCTCAGGCACCTCTTGGATCGGTCGCACCCTGAATATCAGCAAGCGGGGAGCCCTGGTGCAGCTGGAGGGCTGGCAGGTGTTGCCACCGCAAGTGGAACTGGAGATCTTCGGCGACTACGACGCCTGCGTTAGTCTCAATGCCACGGTGGTTCGGGTCGAACCGCAGGCTGACGACAAGACCTACGTGTCGTTTGATTTCGCCCCTTACTTGATGCAGCAGCAACGGGACCAGCTCTCGCTGGTGCTGTTCAGTGATGTGCGTCAGTGGTCTTCCCAGGACCATCACAATCTGGACCGCCCTCTACGCTCGCTCTGGATGATCGCCAGTACTCTGGTGCGTACCGTGCGCAACCCACAACCGGCTCGCAGTCGTCGTCTGCGCTTGCAAATTGCAGCAGTGGCTCAGTTGGACTGGGGAGACGGCACTACCAGCTTGACCAAACTAACTGCAATTGACCTGGCAGGCGTGCGGCTAGAAGTGAGTGCCGAGATTGCTCAGCAACTGGAGCTACGCTCTCGCACGCGTCCGGTCCTTAACCTGAGCATTCAGCGCAGTGCAGATACTCCGGAGCTAGACCGCTTTATCGTCAGCGTTCCAGTGCGCCAATTTCACCCACCGGGACCAACGGGAGCCAGTAGATCTAATAAGCTACGGGAAACTACCAAGGTAGAACTGGAATTTCCAGTGCAGCTTCAGCCCCAGCAAGAGAGCCGTTTGCAAGCTGTTTTGTACCAACTGGACCAGAACTACAGGCCTCAAGTTGTGCAGTAGCTATGCGTCAACACTTCAGGCATAAACCCTAGACAAAGGGCCTAGAAAAGGCCCTAGACAAAAGCCCAGCCGTTCTCGCCTATCTGTAACCCTGCTGCACTCTGGATTACTGCAATCAGCTCAGTCTGACCTGCACCGGTATAGAAAAGGCCGGTGCCATTCTCTAGACCGGCGGGAACTGCCCCTAACCGATAATCTGAGGCTGCACCGTGTAACTGGATTGTGTCTTCAAAGGGGTTAAAGCCGACAATGCGGGCATAATCACCCAAGCCAGTGCTCTGGGAATTGCCGTCGTTGTAGAAGGCAGCAGCATTGGTTCCCAATACAAAGCGGTCTGCACCGCCACCGCCGATCAGCACGTCGCGCTCATTCACACCCAAGACACTGGGCGCTGTACCCGTTAGCAGATCATTACCGGCACCGCCGACTAAACGGTCATCGCCAGCGCCACCAGTGAGCAGGTCATTGCCAGCACCGCCATTGAGGACGTTATTGAGGGCATTGCCTGTGAGCCGGTTGTTCAAATCATTGCCGTTACCGACTGTGGCAGAGCCAACCAGGGCTAGATTCTCCAAGTTGGGTCGCAGGGTTGCGTTGACAAAAGCCCGAACCGTGTCAATGCCTGCGCCCAGTCCCTCGTTAGCGATATCCCCGGCACTATCGATGATGTAGGTGTCGTTGCCAACCCCGCCGAGCAGTTGGTCATTGCCCAAACCGCCGTTGAGGAAATCATTACCAGCAATGCCCACAAGCCGGTCATTGCCTGCTTCGCCCATCAAGCGATTATTGCCAGCATCGCCAAGCAAAACATCATTGCCCGCGCTGCCAATCTCCTGTACTGAAGTCCGTGCGGTCATAGAGGAGCCAAGTGCGGTATTAGCGTCGAGCTTGACATTGGTCCCCCCAATCGTCACTTGCTGACTAATGGGTCCGCTCAAGGTTCCGCCTGAAAAGGTTACCGTATAAGCGCCGCTCGGCAGTTGCATTTGATAACCACCTGCGGTCATCGTGGTTCCAGTAAACGTACCGGCAGTTCCGGTCGCCTGCACTCGGATCTGGCCTAAACCTTCACCGTTGTCGTAGAAGTTATCTCGATCAGCGTCCTTAAACACGACGCCCAATAACCAGGAATTGCCAAAGTTGGAACGATTACCAAAATCTTGGGTAATCACTAGGGGGCCAAGCCGATTGTTGGTACCGTTCGTCGTGGTAATGCCAATGCCAACTTCCCGGAAGTTGCGGCTCATGATATTGGCGCGATGTCCTGCGTTCAGCTGTATGCCTGTGCTGGTATTACCCCAGTCAATTGCTAAGCCGGCATGACCTTGTAGGACTGAAGTTGCATAAGCGTAGACATTTTCACCAAGGTTAGACCAGTTGCCATAACCGTTATTGATCGCACGACCACTCAGGGGCGCTTCACCGGCTACTTGGTGAGTTTGTGTATTTTGGCTAATCATTGCCTGGTTATGAGCATGGGCACCACTGTATAGCGCTCCTGACCAGGCTAAAGGCTGAGCTGGAGTCAAGGCGCTCCATTGTGAAGCTAAGACAGAGGCGTTGACCTTGAATTGAAGTAAGGCTGAGTTAATTGCCGGATCAAGCGAATGCAAAGGATTGACGCTATTGACCAAGGCGTTCAATCCTGCAGTTGGATTAATCCGCATCTGATTGATCCGCTCAAGCATCTCTTGCTCAAGCCCGCTCGGATTGAAAACCATAATTGTCCCCCCGTAATCAGCAATTCTTTCGTTCTTGATTGCTAATGAGCAGCTTAACGGGGACTGAGAAGCAATTATAAGAGTGTTTATCCGTAAAACGACGACATCTTTTTTGGTTGATCTCTGTAGGTTTACAGAAATTTTATAGAGGGTTTTGTCTAGGAAGCTTGGGCTGACAAGGTTACCCACTTTTGAACTGTTTTATGCTTCTTTTCTGATCCGAATAATATGAATTTCTAATGAGTTGAGCTTAAGCCGTAGTCTTACTGATAGGCGTTAGTAGTCCTACTGAGTCTTGGTTTAGCTTTAGCAATATTTCCCTTAAGTTCTCAGTTTAAATCTCAGGTTGAGGGATAATTAGTCTCCTCTCTTCCCGTATTAGCACTGAGCTAACACTTAAACTCCTGCTTAACAAACTGATAATACTGACAGGTTGCCTTGCCAAGCCCTCTCGGTGCGCAAGTCTGAACCGAGAGGGTGTTGAAACGGCCAAGGTTGCGACTTGCCTGGGTGCAGAAGTTGTAGTTATGTGGTCTGGAGTTGCTTGAGACGGGCCAGAACTTCGCTGCTGTGGCTGGATGGATTGACCAGCACGAATTCCTCGCGGATCACGCCTTCTGGGTCGATGATGAAGCTGTTGCGCAGGGAAATATCGCCCATCCAGGAGCCGTAAGCCGCGCTGACTCGACCGTTGGGGTCTGACAGCAAAGGAAAGGTGAGCCCTTCAGAGTCGCAGAACTTGGTGTGAGACGAAACGCTATCGGCACTGATGCCCAAAATCTGCGTGTTGAGCTTGCGGTATTGGGGCAGGTCTTTCTGGAAGCGGCGGGCTTCTAAAGTGCAGCCAGAGGTGAAGTTTTTGGGGTAGAAGTACACCACCAGCCACTGCCCGCGATAGTCCGACAGACCAATTTCGCCATCTCCAGCGTTGCTAGGTAGGGTAAATTCTGGTGCGGCGCTATCTAAGGGCGGCAGGTCAGTGGTTCCCCACTGCGCGAGGGCAGGCGAAGCCTGAAAGCACAACAGGCAGGCCAAACAACTGCTCAGGAAAACCTGCAACAGGGGCAAACGCTCCAAAGAACGGCGCAAGAAGTCGAGCATGGACGGAAGGCTCAAAGTTTACTTAATGTAACTTTACAACCTCGTCTGTGCTGAGCTGCTAGGTCAGAGCTTTTTAGTTCTTACCAAGTTTTAGAGCGGCTGTTTAGCGGGTACTGGGGGGCAAAGCTAGATCCCACCAGGCAGGGGGCGGAGCTTCAACCGCTCTGCGAGGTCTGTAGGTCCGGTCAATGTCGATGGTTTCGCCCACGGTTCGGTCAGGAGACCAGGTTTGCGCAGAGGATGAGGCTGAGCTGCTTTGCGCTGGTGTTGTAGTCCCGGGGGCAGTGGGTGCGCCTGGAGCTACAGGAATGGGAGGCGGTAAAGCGGTGACGTTGGAGGGTGCGTTGTTACCGGTGGCGGGGTTGGGGCTGCTGGGGGAGCGACTGCCGCTGTTGGTTTGTTGCAGAGCTGGCTCTCCTGGCAGTTGAAACCGGGGCGGCGGGACAGAAGAGGAGCGGCAGGTGTTGTAGCCAACCCCTGTGGACGGATCAACCACGGCAACAGAGACGCGACTAGCGGCTGAGGCGCAATTGACGACGGGGATGGGCAATACTACCCGATAGCCATCGGTAGTCGTGATGGTTTGCGCTGAGGCTGGAGCCATCGAGACTGGACCGAGGGGCAATACCAGGGCCGCGGCCCCGAATAGAGTAGTCAGAACCGCAAAGGATGACTGGGGCATGGGAACAACCAAAGGCCTCTCCTCCCATCAAAGCACTGGAAGCTGGAGGCAGGCGTTGTGCTTAAGCACTTTTACGCCTTTTGATGTACTGATTTTGATGCCCTAGCTGAACTTTAGCTCTGGCGCAGGGCCAGCTGAATCAATTGACTGGACAGGTTGTAAACGGTGATCGGCGGGCGACCGGGATCGGCGGGAATACGATTGGTTTCGATCCATTGGTTGGCGTCGAGATTGCCGAGCAAACGGCTGACATCCGATTGGCTAAGGCCCGCGTAGACGACTAGGAGGGAAATGGGGGCATGGGCAGTGCGGCTGCGCGGATCGGTGAGGTTGGCGAGGGCTAGCAAGATGCTTTTGGAGGCAGCGGGTAGGCGAATTTCACGAGTGATGTAGTCCCAGAGTAGAAGACGAATTTGGGAGGGGTTGGAGGGGGTCATTAGGGCCTTAAGGATTGGAGATAGGGATGGGAGTGTAAAAACTGCGCAGGTTGAGGTCGAGATCTAACTGGGCTTTGCGTTGTTGCCACAAGCGACGCAAGTAAGCAATGGCATCGGGGGCATAGGTGAAGCGTTGGAGTTCGGTTTTGAGCAATTGGCCGAGTTCTTTCAGGGCTTGATGGCTTTCGCAAGTGCGAATGGCTTGAACGCAGGCTTCGAGCCATTGAATGAGATTGCGGTAACTAATGAATTGGCCACCGCGATCTTTGCGATGCACAAATAAGACGTTGGCCCATTGTTCGAAGCGCAAAATACAGTCTTGGGTAATGCCTAAATAGGTGGCGAGATAGCTGAGAGAAATCTCGAATTGACGCGGATCGATCAGTTGCAAAAGTTTGCGCATGGGGAGGCGAGTTGTAGAAGAGAGGCGGCAATGTTGCACTGGGCAGGAAGACCCTGCCCCTACGGAATTCATGATTGAAAACCGAGGGGTTTGCAATTTCACAGTCGTGGGTAGGGGCAGGGTTTCCCTGCCCTTTAGAGGCGTCAGAATGCGGCCCTTGGGTAGGGGCAGGATTGCCCTGCCCTTACCGGGATGCCGCCGCAATGATTGAGCCACCCCGATGATTTCCATAGCAAGTCGGGGTGGCTAATGAGGTGTTAAAATCACCTGTCAGCCGCCGGACTGCCTTGTGCGCAGTTAGGGGGTTAGCTATCTAGGAGTTGCTTCAAGCTTCTAGGTAGCGCTTAAGTTTTTGGGGTGTTTTTCGATAGGCAAAATCCTCTCCTGCGAGTAATGAAGAAAACACTACCAGAGGAGCGGATTTGTTGCAACTGTTTGTTCTGGGGCTTTGTTCTGAGGTTCAGGATTGATTGAAGGCTGCGGCAATTGCCCGGAAGTTCTCTAGCCCTGCTGCCAGACTTTCGACAATCTCAGTTGCTAACACGTCTGGATCAGGCAGGTTGTCCAGGTCAGTGTCTAGGTCAGTTGGGCTGTTGTCCTTGAGCCAGAAGATATCGAGGCTGGTTTTGTCTCTGGCCATTAGGTCTTCAGTTAAATTTGGTCAGGGTCTTCGCCTAATTCTCGCAATCTTGCAGCTAATCGTTCTGCCCGTTCTTCTGGAGTGAGGTAGCGGGTTCCCTGAGCATCGAACCAGCAGAGTAACTCTTGGGGCGTGCCACCAGAGACAGACTGAAAACGACCAATCCCTAAGCCAATTTCTGGCATCCAGAAGGGTTCGCCAATTTGTAGTTGATAGTCACCGTCGATCAGTTTGTAAACCTCGAAGGGTTGGTGTCTATCTCGTTGCCAAAACTCAGGGTTATAGATGACGTAGTACAAAACACCTAATTTTCTGTAGATCTCTAACTTCTCGTCGTACTCGCCTCCAGGAGACCAGGAGACAATTTCCAGGGTCAAGATTGGAACAATTCCGTTTTCTTCCCAGGTAATGTAGCTTCTGCGAGATTTACCACCCTTGCGCCGTTCAACCCCCAAGCTTAAGAAGCCATCGGGGACAATGGGTACTCGTGGATGGGCTCCAGTGGTGTGGTAGATGCCCATATCCGCACCAAAATACCAGTCTGTGCGCTGCGCCCATATCATTTTTAGGAGGAACAGCAAGACATTAGGTATCAAGTTTTGGTCTTCGTTATCCACAGGTATATCGTCGGAGTCGGGTAACTCATCGCTGGTGGGCAGGTTGTGAAAAAGGTCGGATTGGACCATAGGACAACCGGGATTTGCTGGGTGTTTTTATGGTAGGTGATTTCAGTTTGTTCAGTGTAGGTGAAGGTTTAGTGATGAAGCTAGCGAACATCTCATGCTTGCCTCAGTGTCAGAATCTCGCCGTCCCGTTACAGTGAAATAACCTGTCATCAGGGAATCCTTCAAAGCCTTGCTGATCAGTTTATAACCTTGCTGTCTAGACTAACTAAATAACTTATCTACTAGCCTGAGTCATCTTGGCCGCTAGCGAGGGACTAGGGAACTTGTCCGCTTTAAACCACTTCAGCATTTAGTTTCACCAGGGTCAAACTTAGTTTGAGAGAGGCGTAACTTAGTTTCATCGTGCTTATATTTAGTTTCACCAAGCTTGAGACTAGTTTTGCCGGGCTTGAGATTAGTTTCATCGCGCTGAAATCTAGTTGAATCGCGATTTAGTTTAGTTTCATCGGGCTTACTTTTAGTTCAATCGCGATTTTAGGGAACTCTAGCTTTTTATGGCTCGAATCGCTGGGAACTGTCTAGCACGCGATCCCCACTGCTGATGACGATTGCTCAGCGTCAAGCCATGATGAACGAAGTTCGAGACAAAGCTGAGATGGGAATATCAACGCAAAAAAACAGGGACACATATGTGCCCCTGGCCCTATTCACTCAGTTAATGGTGAGGTTGTCAGAAACTAAAGGTCTTAACCAACCGCCGCGAAATAGTCCTTCGACTTCTCGGGCGTGGGGGTCATGGTTTGAGCCCCAGGAGTCCAACCAGCGGGGCAAACTTCATCTGGGTGAGACTGGGTGTACTGGAAGGCTTGCAATACCCGCAGCGTCTCATCAACGTTGCGGCCAACCGCAAGGTTGTTGATTGTGGCATGCTGGATCACGCCCTCTTTGTCAATGATGAACAAACCACGCAGGGCAACACCCGCCGCTGGATCCAGAACGTTGTAAGCTGTGCTGATCTCTTTCTTAATGTCAGACACCAGAGGATACTTCAGCTCGCCCAAGCCACCAGCCTTGCGGTCGCTTTGGATCCACGCCAAGTGGGAGTATTCACTATCTACCGAAACACCTAACACCTCAGTGCCAAGAGCCTTAAACTCATCGTGGCGATCGCTGAAAGCAATGATTTCCGTTGGGCAGACGAAGGTGAAGTCGAGAGGATAGAAGAACAGCACAACGTACTGTCCCCGATAGCTGGACAGCTTGACGGTCTGAAACTCCTCGTCTACTACTGCAGTTGCTTCAAAGTCAGGAGCCAGTTGTCCAACGCGCAGACATTCGCTCATAGTTTCCCAATAACCTCGCTTAACTTTCGTCCAATGTCCATCGAGCCGTGCATGTCTGGCAGACTACAGCCAGTTCAAACCATGAGGCCCTGATTCCTTTCGAACTATATCATAGTCATAACGAGTTTGATCACGTGTGCTGGGGGGAGCCAACCGACCATGACCAAAGCCGAAATCAGCCCAATCTCAGTGATGCAAGGCAGTGAAACCCAAGTGTTGCATCCCCGGCAAGATGAGCCGGACCAACGCGAATGGCTGTTAACGGATGGTCTTGGCAGTATGAGTAGTGGTACCCTCTGCGATGCCCACACGCGCACCTATCACGGTTTACTTGTCGCTGCCCTAGAGCCTCCGGTCGGGCGTACCCTGCTGCTTTCACGCCTGGAAGTCATCCTAGAAACCGAAGGCGAGGTCATTGAACTCAGCACCAACTTCTGGACCAGCGGCGTTGTCAGTCCTCTAGGCTTTGAAGTCCTGCAAAGCTTCACCCTTTCGCCCGTTCCCACCTGGGTCTGGTCAGGAACCACCGCCAATGGCAGCGACTGGAGCATCACTCGCCGCATTTTGATGCCCCATGCTGGCTTGCCTGCCGCCAATGGGGCCACACCGCTTTGCAGTCGCGTGTTGATCGAATACAGCTACCAAGGCAGCAAAACTGCCAACCTGATGGTGCGTCCGCTGATTGCCGAGCGCAGTTTTCACCATCAGCAGCGTTCTAGACCTGAGCTGTTTTTTACGCAGACCATGCAGCCGCAGCAGGTCGTGTTGCAAGCTCATCCGCAGCGGTCGCCAGGAGTGCCCTGGGCCTTGCGTTGGTCGAGCGGGCGTTACACCGCCGACGGCTTCTGGTACTGGAATCTGCAATATCCTCGTGAAACCGAGCGCGGCCTCAACGACCGAGAGGACCTATTCAGCCCCGGTTACCTCAGTACTCGACTGCTGCCGGGCGAGACGCTAACCCTAGAGGCCGTTGTGGCCGTGGGGGCCTCGCGAGCCACAAACTCAGAGATCCTGCTGCCTACGGATAGCCCTCCTAATTTTGAGCAGGAACTCAACCGAGAGAGCGAACGGCTCACTGGCTTGTTTGGCTCCCTACCCCTGTGGCAAGAACCAACGGGGGCGGCTTTGCTCAAGGCTAGCGATCAGTTTGTGGTGCATCGCATTTCCACGGATAGCCCCTCGATCATTGCCGGTTATCCCTGGTTCGATGACTGGGGCCGTGACCTGCTGATTGCACTGCCCGGTCTGGCCTTATGCACTAAGCGCTATGATTTGGCCCGCGAACTGCTGCAAACCTGCGCTCGTTACTGCCGCGATGGCCTGATCCCCAACCTATTTCCCGCTCCGGGGCAGGAGCCCCTATACAACAGCATTGACGCCGCGCTGCTCTGGATCGAAACCTTGGGGCTGTATCTCAACGCCACTCAGGACTGGGAATTTCTGGCCAGCCAATTCGGCACAGTGCAGCAGATTCTGAAGGGCTACATGATTGGCACCCACTATGGGATTCAGATCGATCCAGTTGACCAGCTGATCAGTTGGGGCGCGAGCAACGTTGCCCTGACCTGGATGGATGCCGTTGTAGACGGGCAAGCAATCACTCCGCGCACTGGTAAACCCGTCGAAATCAACGCGCTTTGGTATAGCGCGCTTTGCTGGGCTGCCGATTGGTCTGCTCGCCTAGACGACCAAAACCCGACGCGGGCCGATCGCTATCGCCAACGGGCCGAGCAGGTACGCGTGGCGCTACAACGCTTCTGGAATGCGGAGATCGGCTACCTCTACGATTGTCTGCGCCCCGATGGTGTGCCGGATGGCGCTATTCGCCCTAATGCTGTACTGGCTCTAGCGCTTCACCATTGCGGCTTTGAGGTTCCTCAGGCGCGACGGGTGCTGGCACTCGCCCGTGACTGCCTGCTCACCCCTGTGGGGCTGCGCAGTCTCGATCCCCATTCACCGGCTTACATTGGTCACTACGGTGGCAATGTGCAAAAGCGAGACCGGGCTTACCACCAGGGCAGCGTTTGGAGCTGGTTGATTGGGCCCTTTGGCCGGGCCTGGCGTCGCTTCTACCCGGATGAGCCCCTGTCTGTGAATCTGCAACCTCTGCTCACGCATCTCACCCAGGACGCCTGTATCGGTTCAATCTCAGAGATTTTCGATGGCGATGCTCCTTACACTGCTCAAGGAGCGGTAGCCCAGGCCTGGTCTGTGTCGGAACTCCTACGGCTGCTGATGGAGTGACCCCACAAGCTCAAGCTCCGATCCTGGAGGCATTGCTGGCGTGCCGCGCTCGTGGTGTGGCACCGTTTTATGCGCCCGGGCACAAAGGAAGCCCTCTGCGGGATCTCGAAGGCAAGCTACCTCTAGAGGCGGCAGTCTTTGAACTGGATCTGCCGGAGCTGCCAGAATTTGACAGCCTGCACGATCCACAGGGACCCATCCAGGCGGCGCAGCAACTGGCAGCCGAGCTTTACGGTGCCGCTCAGACTTGGTTTCTGGTCAATGGCTCGACCTGCGGCGTGCAGGCGATGATTTTGGCGGTGTGCAAACCGGGCGACACCATTCTGGTGCCTCGCAATGCCCATCGCTCGGTTGCGGCGGGCTTGATTCTGGCCGATGCGGTGCCGGTGTATCTGGAGCCGCAGGTTTGGCAGACGCAGGGCTTGGTTTTGGGAGTTTCGGCGCAGAGCGTGGCTGAGGCTTTAGCTACCCATCCTCAAGCGCGAGGCGTGTTACTGGTCAGCCCCAGTTATGACGGCATTAGTTGCGACTTGGCGCAGATTGCCGAGGTGGTCCATGATCACGGCCTGCCGCTGTTAGTGGATGAGGCGCACGGAGCCCACTTCGGTTTTCACCCCGACCTGCCGCCCTTGGCCCTAGCCTCAGGCGCCGACTTGGTGGTGCAATCTACGCATAAAACCCTCAGTGCTCTGTCGCAAGCCTCGATGTTGCATTTGGGCCAAGGGGGGCGCGTACAGCCGGGACGCGTTGCTCAAGCTTTGCGCCTGCTCCAGACCACTAGTCCCAGCAGTGTGCTGCTGGCTTCGCTGGATCTGGCTCGTCGTCAACTGGCTCTGCAAGGTAAGCAGTTGATGCAAGAGACCTTGAACTTGGCAGCGCAAGCTCGAAGCTGGAAGTTGGACCGCTTGCAGATCCTGGCCCCGCAGCATCTCCCTGCTGGATACCAGTTGGATCCCACTCGTCTCTGTGTGTTGTTGTCGGACTTGGCTCTAACTGGCTTTGACGCCGATGACTGGCTGCGAGAGCAATTTGGGGTGGTGGCCGAGTTACCCAGCTTGAGGCAACTGGTGTTTATCCTCAGCTTGGGCAATACGCAAACTCATCTAGAGCGGCTCAAGGCGGGGTTAGTGGCTTTGGAGGAATTTCCTAAGAGCCAGATCCAGAACGCACCATTGCCAGCACCGCCAACCAGCCCACCTCTGCGTCTATCACCTCGGCAGGCTTATTTCGCACCGGCAGTTGCAGTTCCCCTCGAAACTGCCATCGGTGCAATCAGTGCTGAGCTGCTATGTCCCTATCCACCAGGTATTCCAATCGTGATGCCCGGCGAAGAAATTACAGCTGAGATCGTGGACTATTTACATCTATTAAAAATGAGTCCTGGCTGCACAATTAGTGGCGCTGCTGATCCCCAATTGCGAACGATTCGAGTGGTGCAGTTGAGTTAGATCGCAAGTCTTACAGGCAGTCTTTTAGTTGGAATTAACCGTGGGGGCATTCGTCAACCTTGACTGGCAGTTCGACCAAGATCAGGAGTATAGAAACAACCCTGTAAGCCCTGCATTTATCCCCCACGATGAAGCGATCACGGAGCTGAAAGTTTTGCAGCTTAAGCGCAAGACTACATCCCAGGAATAACCGGATGGAAGTAGAAAGCTAAGCCCAGGATTGCGTAGGCAGCTAGTAACAGAGCTCCTTCTAGCCAGTTGGAGCGGCCATCGGAACTGATCGAATTGGTAATCAGTACCGCTACGGTAACCCCGACTAGTTCAAATGGGTTGAAATTCAGGTCCATCGGTTGCCCAATCACCCAGCCCGTCAGAACCAGAACTGGTGCGACAAACAGCGAGATCTGAAGGCTAGAGCCCACGGCGACTGAAACTGCCAAGTCCATCTTGTTTTTCATGGCCACGGTCACAGCGGTGATGTACTCAGCCGCGCTACCGACCAGCGGCAACAAAACTACGCCGGTGAACAAGGTGCTCAAACCGAGTTGCTTTGTCGCTTCCTCTAGGCCTCCCACCAGTAGCTCTGACTCCACCGCCACCAGCAGCGTCACCCCAAACAGCACGCCAATCCAGAGCGGCAAATTCACTTTTTCTTTTGCCGCGGCATCCTCTTCGTGCTCAACGGCGCTGACGTCGTAGAGGTAGCTGTGCGTCTTAATCGAGAACAGCAGTGAGAGCCCGTAAACCAGGATCAGCACCACCGCTACCGCAATTGACAGGTTGCGGATCGGTTCCTCCTCGATCCCCGTCGTGGTCGATACCACGGCTGCCGGCAGCAACAAGGCGATCACCGCCAAGTTCATTGTCGAAGCATTCACCCGAGCCACCGTGGGCTGAAACTCCTGCTCCTTGTAGCGCAAGCCACCTAGAAACGCCGACAACCCCATCACCAGCAGCAGGTTGCTGATAATCGTGCCGGTGAGACTGGCCTTGACGACTGCGATCAAGCCGGCATTGAGGGCCGTGAGCGCGATGATCAGTTCTGTGGCATTGCCGAAGGTGGCATTGAGCAGCCCACCGATGGTTGGCCCTGCCACCAGCGCGATCTCCTCTGTTGCCGTACTCATTAGACGGGCTAGGGGCAGAATTGCCAAGGCAGAAGTCAAGAAAATTGTGAGCGGACTCCAGTGCAGGAAATGCCCCGCGATCGAGATCGGGATGAAAAGGAGGGGCAGCTTGAAGATGATCGCTTTAACGCTGATTTGGGGTGTGGCAGTCGTGGATGTCATAGAACAGCGTGAGCAAGAACTGAACTGAAACTGAACCGAAACGGGTCTGGCAAGCTCTAGCGCCATGACTTCAGTTAGCTTAACGCCTGCCTCTCGACTGCGCACCCCCAGCTTGAACTAGGTGTGAACCCGCTATAGTGAGCGCTGTTAATTTGAATACGAAATCTAAAGCTAAATAGAGATTTTGCACAGTTCCTTGAGATTTTAGAGTTGAATTTATTGGCTGTAACTATCCCCCTACAATGATGTTTAAGAAATCTGGAATAGCCAACAGCCAAGGTGTGAAAATCTGATAAAGGGCTTTGATCCCCCAGGGGATCGCTACACCAAGTTGGTACTGCCTTAAAGCAAGCCTCTCGATCGATAGAGGCATTAAAAATTTTTGCTGTGCTTAGTTGGAGAAATTGACTGAGCTTTCAGCCTTTTTGAAGCTACTTTTTGTCGGAAATTTTTCTGCAACTTCTTTGCAGTAATCCCTCAACCCTGATCCCAAAGTCCTTATGAACGACTCTTCTTTGACTGCACAATCAGTTGTTGAAATGGTTGAAACGGTCAATGGCAATGATCCCCGCACTGAAACTGCAGTAGGCTGCGGTGTCTACATGACAGTGCATGGACATTTCTACCAACCCCCGCGCGAAAACCCTTATCTCGATGCGATTGAACGTCAAGAGGGAGCGGCGCCGTTTCACAACTGGAATGAGCGAATTCATCATGAGTGTTATCGCCCCAATGCCTTTGCTCGCATCCTCAATGAGCGGGGTGAGGTGCTGGAGGTTGTCAATAACTATGAGTATCTGAGCTTCAATATTGGTCCTACGCTGCTCTCCTGGCTGGAGCGCTACGACATCGAAACTTATCAGCGCATCTTGGAGGCAGACCGTAAGAGCGCCCAGCGCTTGGTTGGCCCCGATGGCAAAGAGCACGGCAACGCCATCGGCCAGGTTTACAACCACATCATCATGCCGTTAGCCAATGCCCAGGACAAGCTGACCCAAATTCGTTGGGGTAAGGCCGACTTCCAGGCTCGTTTTGGTCGCGAACCCGAGGGCATGTGGCTGGCTGAAGCGGCGGTAGACTACCCCACGCTTGAGGCTCTAGTGGCCGAAGGCATCCGCTTTATTGTGCTGGCTCCCTCGCAAGCGCTGCGCTGCCGCGATCCCCAGGGCCAGTGGCACGAAGTCAGCGGTTCGCAGATTGATGCTACCCGTCCCTATCGCTGCTACCTCAAAGACCGCTCCGGCTACCTCGATATCTTCTTCTATGACGGCCCGATCTCGCGGGACATGGGCTTCAACGATGTGCTGCGCAGTTCGCAAAATCTCGCTGCCCGACTGGGTCAGGCTGTGCGTGGGGATCATCGCAAGAGCCAGTTAGTCGCCGTAGCAACCGATGGCGAAACCTTCGGGCACCACAAGGGCGGCACCGAAAAAGCCCTGGCCTATGCCTTCCGCCACGAGATTCCTCAACGGGGCTGGCAGCTCACCAACTTCGCTCACTACCTCAGCCTGCACACGCCCACTTGGGAAGTGGAACTGAAACCGATCACCGCCTGGAGCTGTGCCCACGGTGTAGATCGCTGGCAGGACAACTGCGGTTGCGGGGGCGAGGGTTCCCTTTGGCATCAGAAATGGCGTCGGCCTCTGCGCGATGCTCTGGATTGGCTGCGGGATCAACTGGCTGAGGTGTTCAGCCGCAAGGGTGCTGAGTTCTTCGTCAATCCCTGGGCCGCCCGTGATGCTTACATCCAGGTGGTTCTGGACCGCAGCGAGAGCAATGTCAACGCCTTCCTGGCGGCCCATCAAACCCGTCCCCTGACTGCCGCTGAGCGGGTAGATGCTCTGCGCTTACTGGAAATGCAGCGCCATGCCCTGTTGATGTACACCAGTTGCGGTTGGTTTTTTGAGGAGCTGTCGCGACCGGAGGGCACCCAAATTCTGCGCTACGCGGCTCGAGCTCTGGAACTGGCTGGAGATGTGGCCGGTGTCCGTCTAGAGCCGGAATTCGTGGAGCGCCTCAAAACGGCTCCCAGCAATGTCGAGCATTTTGGCAGCGGCGAGCAGGTTTATCACCACTTGGTGAAGCCGTTCCAGGTGAGCCTGGAGCAGGTTGCGGCGCACTACGCAATCAGTTCCCTGTTCAATTCCTATCCCCGCGACCACCAGCTCTACTGCTATCAGGTGCATCAGGGCGATTATCAGTTGGCGTCGATGGGCTCTTTGACCCTAGCCGTGGGTCAGATTCAGCTGGTCTCGGAGATTACCGGCGAGTCGGCGGATCTGATGTTTGCGGTGTTGCACTTGGGCGGTTGGGATTTCCACTGCTGCATTCAACCGTTCCAGGGCCGTCGCCGCTACGAAGAAGGGCGAGTGCGCCTGTTTGAGACCTTGCAGCAGGCCAGCGCCGCCAAGCTGATCTTGAGAATGTCGCAGGAGTTTGGCGACCAGTCCTTCGACCTGCAGCATCTATTCCCCGAAGAGCGCCATCGCCTGATGCGCTTACTAACCACCGACACGCTCACCCGCTTGGACCAGCTCTATGCTCAGGTCTACCGGGACAACTACGGTGTGCTGCTAGCCTTCCGTCGTGATGGTGTACCGGTGCCAGAGGAACTGCGAGTCGCGGCTGAAATCGCTCTCAATCACCGCCTACTGGCTGCTTTGCGCATCTTGGAGAATTACGATCCCCAGACTGCCGACGAAGCGATTCTGGTTCTGGAAGCGGTGGCTGCGGAGGCGCGACAGATGGGCTGTGCTCTAGATCGCAGCGCTGCCGCTAAGATTTTGGACCCGCTGATCCTGCGTCACCTCTGGGACTTGACCCAGAGCGACGACTGCACCCGCCAAGCCGATATCACTGCCTTAGAAAACCTGTTGGCCCTGGGACACACGCTTGAACTGCCCCTCAATCTGGGTCGCGTTCAGGAACTCTATCTCCAATGCTTGCGCACCCAGATTGGGCCAGCTTGCTATCGCGTCCATGAGGATGCACTACGGGTTAAGAGCCAGCACAGCTCGCACCGCCAAGCAGTCGATACGATCACAGGCCAACTGCGTCGCCTGTTACAACTCGGTGAAAATCTGCGGGTGGATGTGTCTCACCACTTCGCCCTGCTAGGACGCTAGGTTAACTGAACTGACAATCAACCCGCCCTTACAAGACATAGTGAGGGCGGGTTTAATTTTGTTGAGGTTGCTGAACCCAGTATCACGGCAGCAATTCCCTAGGCCCTACTGGTTGCTAAAGGCTATGCTCCCCGTAGAATCCAGTAGATTCAGGCCTGGGCTTGCGCTATTTTTCAGGGAAATTACCAAGATGCAATGGTTAGCTTATGGGCACTCTAGTAAGAACTCACAAGCTTAGAGCTTGAACTACTAGGTGGCATCAGTCACAGGAGCTTATTCCATGGGCAAGAATTTGGTTAGCGCTCATATGTCTCTAGAAGACCGTAAGGTGATTGCGGATGCAGTCACACTGCTTCACGAGACTATGCCCTTTTTGCTTGACCTGACTTCGGCTGAGCGTAGAGCCTTTCCGAAGATGGGCGATAAGGGAAGAGCGTTTATCAGTCGTGCCCTGGAGGTGGCAACACAAAACCCTGATTTTCTGCCTCGGGCGTTTGATCTGGAGGAGATGCGTCGGGACATTGAGCTGTTTGATGCGCTGTACCCAGTTTGGCTAGCCCTGATCCGGCTGGAAGAGTTGGTGGGCAATACCTGTCTGGCGGCGAGCAGTGAAGCCTATTCCTCGGCTCTGGAGATCTACAGCTACGCCAAGAGCAGCAGTGCCAAGGGGATGGATAGCACGCTGAGCGAGATGGGTCGCCGGTTTGCCCGTGACACGCGGAAGAAGCGGGGTGACGATTCGGCGAAGTGAAGTAAACAGTTGCGCTGGGGCAACCGCCCCGTAGACTAGCAAATCTTAAGCTCAGAGCCCGGATGTTCAGGTCAAAAGCCTAGCATCACGGGCTCTGAGCTTTTTGTTTGGTATCGCGAACCTGAAGGTTGGGGTGGTGAATACCAAGCTTGAGGTGCGCGATACCAAGTTCGGAGTGCGAAATAGGAAGCATGGGGTTGCGGATACCAAGCTTGAGGTGCGCGATAGGAAACTTGCCTCTTTTGACCCCAAGCTTGGGGTGCTGGATAGGAAGCATGGGGTTGCGGATAGGAAGTTTGCGGTTCTGGATATCAAGCTTGGGGTTGCAGAGGTGAAAAGCCCCATCTGAACTCTTGGCCTTGGGCAGCGCTATACTGTCGGGCAAATAATGCCTGCGTAGGCTTGCGCTATGAGTGATGACAGCCCGGTGCAATTAGCTGAAGCGGTTGAGGTTTTCTTCTCGTACTCGCACAGAGATGAAGAACTGCGGGACGAACTTGCAAAGCACCTTAGCAATTTGAAGCGACAGGGCATCATTACCGATTGGTATGACCGAGAAATTAGCGCGGGGACGGAGCGGACGGTTGAGATTGCTGCCCGTCTGAATTCAGCTCGTATTATTTTGCTTCTGGTTAGCGCAGATTTTATGGCTTCAGACTACATCCATGATGTTGAGCTGAGGCGAGCAATGGAACGGCATCAGGCTGGTGAGGCGCAGGTTATTCCAGTAATTCTACGTCCGGTTGATTGGGATGGGGCACCTTTCAGCCGACTTCAACCTTTACCTAAGGACGCTATACCAGTAACCGAGTGGGTGAATCATGATGCTGCATTTAGGGATATTGCCCAAGGTATCCGCAATGCTATAAAACCGGGCTCATATACCCCTCTCACAACCAGAAAGCGCAGCTTTTTACCACTGTTTTTGAAGGCTTCCAGCATAGCAGTTTTGGTGCTTGTACTTCGTTTCTTAGGGATACTACAGCCAGCAGAGTTGTGGACTTTTGATTGCCTAATGCAATTGAGACTGCCTGAGGCACAAGATAATCGCCTTTTAATTGTTGAAGTGACGGAGGAGGATGTTAACGCTCAAAAGAAACGCAATGAGCCAATGCAAGGATCTCTTTCTGATATTTCACTTAATAACCTCTTAAAGAAATTAGAGAAATACAAACCAAGAGCTATCGGTTTAGATGTCTATCGAGACGAACTTGACTTCCAGCAAAATAATCTTTTTGCAGTCTGTAAAGCCAGCGATAGTAGTGTAAAGCTACAAGGCAGTGGCCCTCCATCTGGAATCCCAGAATCTAGGGTAGGCTTTAGCGATTTTGTGCCCGAAGAGGCTCTTCGCCGTCATCTTTTATATCTTGAACCGGAGGCAAGCTCTCTTTGCCAAGCAAGAGATGCTTTTAGCTTGGTGCTCGCACGTCATTACCTAGAAATAGAAGGTAAGCAGTACTACGATCCTTCGTCAGCAGGGGAGTTGAGAATTGGCGATGTGGTCTTTAAACGACTCCAGCCTTTTACTGGGGGTTATCAGGGCATAGATGCAGCAGGTTATCAAACGCTGCTCAATTACCGCTCGGCATGCAATCCACGAAATGTCTCCTCCTGCTCCCCTCAAAATATTGCCTTGAGAGTCACGCTCTCTGATGTTTTGGATCGCAATGTTCTTGACTCGGTGGAAAACTTAAACCAGCGCATTGTTGTCATTGGCGTCACCCATCCTGAATCGGGGGATAGCTGGCGTACACCGTACAATGCTGGTTTTGATGGGGATATGCCAGGTGTAGTTATGCAGGCCCAAATGGTGAGCCAGATTTTAAGCGCAGTGCTGGACCGCCGACCTTTGTTATGGGTCTGGCCGCAGTGGGGAGAGGCGCTGTGGATTCTGGCTTGGTCTGGGGTGGGAGGAGCACTTGCCTGGTGGGTTCGACCATTGTCTCGCTTGGTGGGAGGAAGCGTTGTAGCTCTCTTGATTTTATGGGCAAGCGGTTGGGTGGTTTTGAGTTGTTTTGGTGGCTGGATACCATTGGTCCCGCCCGCTCTATCTCTAGCGGCAAGTGGATTTTTGATCAGGTTCTATGCTGGTAACCAGAGCCGGTTTTTATCTCCTGAATTATGACTCAGCCCCGATTACCTGCCCAGCTTATCTGTGCGTTGGGTTTGGCCCTTGCGAGTCTGATGCTCTCCTTGGCTCCTGCCCAAGCCCAAACTGCCAGATCCCTTAATCTCTTTGATCGGATCCGACTGTTGTTCTCGCAACCCTCATCAACCATTGGGGCACCTGCTGGACGTCGTAGAGGCGGGGCGACTCGTGATCAGTGTCCTGATGTAGGTAACAAAGCACTAACCGCTCTAGTACCGGCTGCGGATACAGGGTTAACTATTGCGCAGTACCCGACCTTTTGGTTCTATGTTCCCTACTCGGCTTCGTTGCAGCGTCAGGCTGAGTTTGTGCTGTTAGACGAGCGGGAGAATGATGTCTACAAAACTACTTTTCCGTTAGTGGGAACACCGGGAATTGTCAGCATTCGACTACCCGAGGCCCGACGACCATTGGAGAGTGGTAAAAAGTACCGCTGGGTGTTCTCGGTAATCTGCAATCCAAGGAACCGCTCAGGAGATGTTGCCGTGAATGGCTGGGTTGAGCGAGTTCCCTTGAGCCCTATCCTTAGAAATCGGCTAGCCGCAGCAACAACGCCGCTAGAGCGCGTCTCTATCTACCTCGACCAGAAGTTGTGGTACGAGACCCTCACGACTGTGGTTGAACTCCAACGCACGGAGCCACGGAATACAGCACTGAAGGCCGAATTGCTACGGGCCATCGGCTTGGCTGAGCTTGCGTCAGAGCCACTGACTTCCTGCTGCACTCCCCCTGAGCAAACTAGCGGGCGTCAGCAATAGGGCGGTCCGCACAGTTTTATTTCCACTCGCCCTGAATGATAAAACCGGCCCAGTAGTAAGGGTTTTGCCAGCGCGGGTCTTGAGACATTGAGAGCTGGGCGGCTCTAAGTGCGGCAGTAGGCGGCTGTCTGTTCTTGAGCATTTCTCGATAGAACCTGGTCATTAGCTCTGCGGTGGCATCATCCTCCACGCTCCACAAACTAACGACTACGCGCTTGGCTCCCGCATACATAAAGCCTCGTGTTAGACCAACAAGACCTTCACCCCTGATCTCTTGCCCCAGTCCAGTTCGACAGCCGCTGACTACGACCAGTTCGGCAGGCAGGTTCAGGTTGAAAATATCCTGCGTAAATAGAAAACTGTCTTGTGCAGTACCTTGTTGATCGACTGAAGACAACGCAATCCCAGAGCGGCCCGGATCTTGATCGTTTAGTAGGCCATGGGTGGCAAAGTGCACAAAGCGATATTGGCTGAGTCTGCCGCTAGTCACTGTCTCGCGGCTTGCTGCTGGACCGAAGGCTTGAAAGCGTTCGGATGTAGGGACCAAGGCCAACAACTGATCTGCTTCTACACGGGTTCCTGGTAGGGGTGGAAACTGTTGCGCATCTCGGGAGCTGATCGCTCTGGTTGCTGTTTCCCTAACTCGCTCATTCCCTTGGCCAAAAACGGGATCTGCCAATACCGCTATGGTTTTGGCAGCGAGGCTACGACCTGCTAAATCGCGTCGGATAATCGCCAGGGTAGAAGCAGAGGGAAGGTTGACAATTTCATGCTCTGCTATCAAGAGCTTGTTCTGGGCTTCTCTAGGCTGAGGAATGGGGAGAGTGCCAAAGGGAATATATTGCAGGGCTCCATCGGCAACAATCAACAAGCGCTTCTGCCCAAGTTGCGCGGCAACTGGACCCAGGAGGATCTGGCTCAAAGCTGTGCCCGACTCTGCTGCTTTAGCCGTTCTAATTCTTTGGCTGGGCACAGTTAGGAAGGCATAGAACTGCCGTGCTGCTGCCTCAATCTCAGAGCGTTTGGGTAGCTCATAGCTGGTGATGCCTGTTTTAGTCACAGCCCAGAGATAGCTACGCTCCTCGCCCAGTGAATACTCCAGCAGCATTGTGTTGTCGTCTAGCACCTGCTGTTGAATCTGGGAGAGCGTGAGGGGCTGGGGTTGGGTTAGGGCAGCGTAACGCGGGCTGGTGGTCCGGATTTGAGTTTCAACTTCGTCATACTGTCTTTGCAGAGCTTCGAGTTCTTGCCTAATCACTGCAACCCGTTCTTCTGTCTGTTCGCCGGTAAGCAGCGTGATTTGGCGTTCTTCAATTGTACTAAGGCGCTGTTGCAAGCTACGTTCGCGCGCTAGCAATTGGGGATCTACGCCCTGACGGATATCAGCACGGGCTTCAGTGAGAAGCTCTAAAAGACTACGAGCACGGGAGCGTTCACTGGCATATAAAGCCAGTGCGTCATAATCTGCTGCTGGTTGCTGTTTGTGCAATTGCATCAACAAGCCAACATAGAGTTTGTAATAGTTCTGAACAGAAGCAAAGTAAGAAGCACGCAAATCCTGACTAATAACCTTAGTACGTAAGGATTCAACAATCCCAATCGCCGCCTCAATCTGAGCTTTTGCTTCGCTAAGTTTGCCTTGATCACGTTTAACATAAGCAATGTTGTTGAGGGTCGTTGCTTCCCCAGAGCGGTCGCCTACTGCTCTCCTTAGCGGCAAAGCTTGGTTGTAGTAGGAGAGGGCTTGCTGCTTGTCGCCGAGAGAGTCGTAGACCAAGCCAATATTGTTAAGGGTCGTTGCTTCCCCAGAGCGGTCGCCTACTGCTCTCCTTAGTGGCAAAGCTTGGTTGTAGTAGGAGAGGGCTTGCTGCTTGTCGCCGAGAGAGTCGTAGACCAAGCCAATATTGTTAAGGGTCGTTGCTTCCCCAGAGCGGTCGCCTACTGCTCT